>MGRY01000088.1:0-5142 GCA_001799045.1 Deltaproteobacteria bacterium RIFCSPLOWO2_02_56_12
CTTGCGGAACTTGGCAACTTCGATCCCATGCTCCTCGGAGTTATAGAAAGACTGGTTATTGTGCATAACGATCAAAAGCGGAATTTTGTGTTTGGCCGCGGTCCAAAGGGAACTCGAGGTCATGAGCAAATCCCCGTCCGCTTGAATATCCACACAGACCTTGCCGCTGCCGAGATGGGCCAGGGCGCCGCCGATCGCGGCGCTCATGCCGTAACCCACCCCCGCCCCGCCGCTCGTCCCGAGATACTGGTAGGGTTTGGTCCAGTCCCAAAGCCGGCGCGCCCAACCGTTGGAGCTGCCGTTGACCAGGACCCAGTCTTCCTTCTTGATGACCTCGCCCAACTCGTAGGCCAGAAAGGCCGTCGAGATTTCCTTGTGGCCGGCCTGGGCGCGGGCATCCGCCATCCACTTCGCCCGGAGGCTTTCGTGATTCTCTTTGATCGCGCTAAAGCGCCCTTGGAGCTCCGCTTTCCTCTTGCCGTCGCTGCCCATCATCTGCCGACAGATCTGGATGAGCTCCGGCAGGGCAACCGAAGTGTCGGCTGAGATCGGGATATCAAGCGCTTGCAGAACCTGATAATCACCGGCCCAACTGCGCACCAGCATATCGTTCATCGAGATGTGGATGAGTTTCACGGACGGGCTGGTGACATATTCACAAGCGCGCGTGCTCTTGCTGACCGTGGTCAGGGAGCCGTAGAGATCCGGGACGTCAAGGGCCAGGATCACGTCCGCCTGTTGCAAGAGTTCCCGCGCCCCGCCCGTGACATCCAGGGGATGCGTATTGGGAAAATTGAAGCGGCTCCCCTTGTCGATGACGGGAATGGCCAGGAGCTCCGCCAGCTCTATCAAAGAGTCAACCGTTTTCGGATTGCGCCCGAGCATATCGGCAATGATCAGGGGAGATTTCGCCTCGACCAGAAGCTTGGCCGCGCGCCGCAGTGCTTCGGGATTTGCCTGCACAGGGGCAGGCGGCGCAAAACGGCTGAGGTCGGGAATCTCGATCGGTTCTTTGACCGTGTCCTCCTGGATGTCCGCGTCATAATTGATATAGACCGGCGCTGTCGGCTCCGTGGTAGCGATCCGGTAGCCACGGACAAAGGACTCCGGAACACTGGCGAGGTTGTAGGGCTGGTCGTCCCACTTCACGTAATCTCGAACCTGATTCCCCTGGACCAGGGCGGTGTGGATCCAATCGATCCTGGGACGCCGGCGCGTAGTGTTCATCGGCCCGGTGCCGCCAAGAACGATAATCGGCACCCGATCACACCAGGCATTGAAGATCGCCATGCTCGCGTGCTGGAGGCCGACGATGTTATGAACGATTGCGACCATCGGCTTCCCCTTGGCCTTGGCATAGCCGTGGGCGATGGCCACCGAGAATTCCTCATGACAGCAAAAGATCACCTCGGGTTTATAGTTCCCCCCGAAGTTGACGATCGAGTCATGAATGCCGCGAAAGGTCGCCCCTGGATTGAAAGCCGCATACTCGATATCGAATGCCTTCATCAAATCCACAACGACGTCGGAGCCAAATTCCGCCTGTCTCTTCTCTACTTTGCTCGCCGGTGCCTTTGCCACTTTAAATCTCCTTTCTCCGAACGTAATCCTTCCCGTTATGTCTACTCCTAATCTTTTTTCTGTAAAAGCCCTCTGTGAAAAAAGAGTTCCAGGGTCTCCAGTAGATTCCCCGTTCTCTCTCCCGTCTCCGAGGCCGTCCCTGCATCCAGCGAGGCTATGGATTTTAGAACCTTCTGGGTGGCGGGGGCCATAATCGCCTCTAGCCCGTGGTGGTGAAAGGTCCGGTTCAGTTCATCCATCTCCTCCGCCCTTCTACCCGCGTGAACCGGCAGGGCGGCAATGCTGGAAGCCACCTTGCCCACCAGACCGGGGAAACTCTCCTCATACTGTTTTAAAATTTCGTCCAACAAACCAAACTTTCGCGCGCCGATCAAGAGCTCGACAAACAGCCCCTGCAGCCCCTTGGTCAAACCCGCGTAGACGATCTTGAAGGCGGAGGCCTGACCGATTTCGGGCCCAAGGACCCTGATGGAGAAACCCGATTCTTCCAACGCCCGGATGCGAGCCGCCTGCGGACCCGAGGCATAGACAACGGTACCCTTGCCCACCTTCGCCGCAGAACCGATGATGCACCCATCGACGAAGTGCGCCGATGCCGGGGAGAGAAGCCGCTCGATTTCCCTGGCCGTCATAGGGGAAGTCGCATTGGCATCGAGAAAGAGAAGATCCTTCCTTCCCGCCTTGACCAGGGCCTTGGCTACCTTCGCGGCCACCCGCTTTGCCCCCGAGGGAACGACGACGGAAACCACGAGATCCGACTGCGATACGAGCCGGGCCATGGAAGGAACGGAGCGGGCACCGGCGTTCTCCGCCCGCTTGCAGGTAACCTCGCTCCTCCCCTTGGTGTAGGTGAGCACCTCAACCCCATGGCTGGCCAGGAGCCGGGCCCAATGGTAGCCCATCTCGCCGATGCTTAAGATCCCCACACGTTGAAAAGCCATTGTCCTTTCCTCCGCGTTATGGCTGGTCGTTGATTACGTCAATCATCTTTCGCAAGCGGCCAAAGCCTTTCCGGTTGAAGGGCACTAAGAGACGAGGGAGGGAAACGGTTTCAGGATCATCCGCTTCTTCAGGAAGAGGCCCTGTCGCTCTCACCTCCCCCTCCGTCAATATATCCCGAAAGTTTCGGTTCAAACTCTCAATCAGGGCCGGCGACGGGGGATGCAGCGAGCGAAGGACCAAATCCTGTCTTACAAAGCGGTACGAGTGGTAATTGCGGTAAAACTTTTTGATCTCTTCAATCGCACCTTCAATATCCTCCACGATCTTAAAAAAATTCAGATCCTCTTTCGAGATAAACCCCTGATTTAACATCCGGCCGCGGACAAAACCTTCCCATTCCTTCCAGTAGCCTCGATCCGGGAGATCCACCAAAAGAATCGGGACAATCTGGCTCTTGCCGGTTTGCGCCAAGGTGAGGGCTTCGATGGCCTCGTCATGCGTCCCATATCCTCCGGGAAAAAAGACCACCGCATCCGCCTCTTTAACAAAGATCAGCTTGCGCGTAAAGAAAAAGTGAAAGGTCATGAGCTTGGAATCGCCGCGGATAAATCGGTTCGGCTCCTGCGCGGAGGGAAGTTGGATATTAACGCCGAAGCTCTTATCTCTTCCCGCCCCTTCATGGCCGGCCTGCATAATACCCGTGCCCGCGCCCGTGATGACCATATAGCCTTCCTCGGCCAGCCGGTGCCCGAGACGAACCGCCATCTGGTAGTAGGGATCCCCTTCTTGCACCCTAGTGGAACCAAAGATGCTCACTTTGCGAATCCCGCGATAAGGGGCGAAAACCTTAAATGCATAACGCAACTCCCGAAGCGCCCTATTGAGAATCTTTAGATCCCCCCGGCTGGTTTCGTCCCGCGACAGCTTGAGAACGGCCTGCATCATCTCCGCGATAAGCTCCTCGTTAAGGGAGCCGCGGCCGCGCTGAAGCCAGTCCAGGATTTCAGGCTCCAGCGAAAGCAATGTCAGTTGCTCGCGTCTCATTTTTCCTTCCGTGTCCCCTTGCTTTCTATGGCACACCGGGGCAAAGAATGAAAGGACTCCCTCGGGGCAATACCGCAACCCGATAGGTCAGGCAAACCCCAAGAGGGGTATAACAATGCTGTTGATAGAGCCTCCAAAGGGTCAAGTCATTGTAAAGAAGTTTACTGAATTGCTGGGAGGGAAGGTCGGAGTGGAGAGCGAACTATCCAAAGGTTCAACCTTTACTCTTCGATTCCCCCTAGCGGTCTAATATTTCATGGAGGTGTTCATGGGTAAGCATGTTTTATTGGTTGAAGACGACCCGCCGTCGATAGATATTATGCAGCGAGAGTTGGAACTGCTTGGTTATGAGGTAACGCTGGCTAGAAATGGCGCTGAGGCTGTGGAGATGGCCGATTCTCAGTTGCCCAGCTTAATCGTCATGGACATTCTCATGCCTAAGATGGACGGATTTGAAGCGGCCGCTCGGATTCGAAACAATCCAAAGACCCACGCCATTCCCATACTAGCCGCTACCGCGAAGGCCTTGCACGGCGACAAGGAAAAGTGTTTGGCGGCAGGCTGCGACGCTTACATATCCAAACCTTTCACTTACAAGGAGTTGGGGGCGGCCATCGAAAAGTTGCTGAAGGAGAAATCCCAGCCTACCCCATAGCGCGGAGTCCCTCCGATTCAAGACGCCACCGCTACCAGCGCGGTCCCGATCGTCGTGGGGGGCGCCGGCGATCTTGTTACGGCCGGTCTCGTCGGCAGTCTTGTGTATCCGGGAGGGAACGTGACAAACAGCTAAGTTATTGATTTTGGTGCCCGGAGCCGGAGTTGAACCGGCACGGACCCTTGCGGATCCTCGGGATTTTAAGTCCCGTGTGTCTACCAATTTCACCATCCGGGCACAAGCGCACATTTAACCTTACACAACTCGAGGTGAAAATTAAACCGGGAGCCGGGGTTAGAGGACGCCCAGAACAAGGAAGATTGCAAAGGCAATGAGAAGGGCAACCAGGCTAATGATGATAAGCCAAAATTGCATGTAGTAGAGTTTCCGTAAGGTACCCAGGGCATTCATAAGGTTCAGAATGTCGCTGCCTGTCGTTTGGACAATTAACGTAAATAATCTGGCGGCATTTACCGTCCATATTCCGCTCAAGAAAAAAATGACCGCGACCATTACAAGAATCATCGGCTTGACGATAAGATCCACGGCCCCCTCGGTTGCGACCAGGCCGGCAACGCCAAGCAGCCCGAATGCCAGGCCCAAGGCAACAAAAAAGACCCCGACCCATTTCATCCGGCCGGCAAGCTGGCTGACGGTCTGATTCTGGGAGTCGGTGAACTCGTAATTGGGGGACTCCATAACCGCTCCTTACCGACGAATTTGGCTGAAGACTATCCGAGGATGAGCCAGAATGTCAATCTCAGGCCAGGATATTAAAGAAGGGGGTATCTTGAAGGGCCGATGCACCAGACGAGGAGGTTCAAGCGTAGCACAGAGATACTATTGGCTCTCTGGCGAGCGTAAGACGGCTGTATTGCATCGGACCGGAAAGATGCTCCTAGGCCGGCTGATGGCAGATG
>MGRY01000088.1:5167-14677 GCA_001799045.1 Deltaproteobacteria bacterium RIFCSPLOWO2_02_56_12
AACTCGAAGGGCAGATGGGCCTTTTTCAGCGGCCTGCTAAACAAACAGCGGCGCCAGCACCAGCGTGATCGTGCTGAGGAGCTTGATCAGCACGTGAAGGCTGGGGCCGGCGGTATCTTTAAAAGGATCACCAACCGTGTCCCCCACCACTGCTGCCTTGTGCGCATCGGACCCTTTGCCGCCGTATTGCCCGCTCTCGATGAATTTCTTCGCGTTGTCCCAGGCGCCGCCGCCGTTATTAAAAAAGGTGGCGACCAGGATTCCGGCGATGGTACCGACCATTAGAAACGCCGCAACCGCCTCCGCCCCTACGCCAAAGAGACGGAAGATAACACCGACGGCGATGGGCATCCCTATGGCTATGAGACCGGGGAGAATCATCTCTTTCAAAGCTCCCACAGTCACGATGTCCACACAGCGAGCGTAATTCGGTTTGGACGTGCCTTTGAGGATACCGGGGTTTTCCCGGAACTGTCTTCGGACTTCATTGATCACGTAGAAAGCCGCCTTTCCTACCGCGCGGATCGCCAGACCGGAAAAGAGAAAGACCAGCATCGCGCCCAAAAGCCCGCCGACGAAAACCTCCGGCCTGGCGATATTGACGGATTCCAGCTTGAGCCCGTAATGGGCCACTTCATCCAGATAGGCGGAAAAGAGCAGAAAGGCAGCCAATGCCGCAGAGCCAATCGCGTAACCCTTGGTGAGGGCCTTGGTGGTATTCCCCACCGCGTCGAGGCGGTCGGTTTTTTTACGCACCTCCTCGGGCTGCTGGCTCATTTCGACGATGCCGCCGGCGTTGTCCGTGATCGGGCCGAAGGTATCCATCGCCAGAATATAGGCCGCGGTCCCCAACATCCCCATCGTAGCGACCGCTGTTCCGAATAGACCGGCGTGGGGGACACCGCTCATATTGCCGAGATAATAGGAGCCGATTATCGCGGCCGAGATGACGATGACCGGAATGGCGGTGCATTCCAGACCCACAGCAATTCCGGCGATAATGTTGGTTGCCGGACCGGTTTGTGAGGCCTCGGCAATCGACCTGACGGGACGGTATTTATATTCGGTGTAGTACTGAGTAATGTACACGAACGCCTGAGCCATGGCGATTCCGACTACCCCGCAGAGAAAAAAGTAGAACCATGCGGAAGCGGCCTCGGGGTGAACCACGGGATCGACCGCAAGCAGCCATCGGGTAGCAACAAAAAAGCCCAGGATGGCAAGGATGCTGGTCACATAATAACCCCGGTTGAGAGCCGTCATGGGATCTCCCTTTTCTTCGGTCTTGACGATCATGATCCCGACGATGGAAGCGATCAATCCAAAGGCGCGGGCCACCAGAGGAAAGAGAATTCCCTGCAGCCCGAAATAGGAGAAGAGGCCCACCCCCAGGATCATGGCGCCGATATTTTCCGCGGCAGTGGACTCAAACAAGTCGGCGCCGCGGCCCGCGCAGTCTCCTACGTTGTCTCCGACAAGATCGGCGATGACCGCGGGGTTGCGCGGGTCGTCCTCAGGAATCCCCGCCTCCAATTTGCCCACGAGATCGGCCCCAACGTCCGCAGCCTTGGTGTAGATCCCTCCCCCGAGCTGGGCGAAGAGGGCGACAAACGAGGCGCCAAAAGCATATCCCACAATGGTGAAGGGGATCTTCTGCGGATCATATCCCATCGTCTCCAGCAGGGCATAAAGCCCGCCCACCCCCAAAAGGCTCATCGCCACCACAAAGAGCCCGGAGACCGCCCCTCCTCGCAGGGCGATGCGCAAGCCTTGATTGAGGCTGGTCCGGACCGCCGAGGCGGTGCGGATATTGGCGCGGATCGACACCCACATACCGACATACCCGGCGATGACGGAACAGAGAGCTCCCAAAACAAAAGAGAATGTCGTCCAAAAAGCGAGTTCTAAAGGCGGCGCCGGATCCGCCGGATTAGACGAGCGCACAAAGCCGTACAGCACAAAGATCAATAGGGCCAAAAGCGCGGCCAACAGCAGAATGGTCTTGTTCTGCCGCGCCAGAAAGGCCTCCGCCCCCTCTTTGATAGCGTTGGAGATCTCCTGCATCTCTTTGGTCCCGCTGTCATGGCGTAAGACGTAGCGCGCCAAATAGACGGCAAATAATAAGGAACAAAAACTAATAGCTATGACAAATAAAATCATGACGATCTACGATTCCTTTCCATCCTTTATGAGATTGTTTTCATTCTGCTTTGCGCCAGACGTAGGCCACTCCTATACTCAATAGATAAAGTATCGTCAATGGCACCGCGAGGAGAAGCTGGGAAGCAATGTCCGGGCCAGGCGTCAAGATGGCGGCCACAATGAAGATCACGATAATCGCATAGCGAAACGTGCGCCACATAAAACGGTAATCCCATATCCCCAAGCGAACCAGGAACAAAGTGAACAGCGGTAGCTCGAAGGTGATTCCAAAGGCCAGTACCATTCGCGAAAAAAAGGTAAAATACTCGCCGATGCGAATCTCGGGAGAGACATCCAGCGAACGGTATTGTTCTATGAAGTATTGGAAGGCAACGGGTAAGACCCCCCAGTAACAAAAGTAGGCCCCCGCGATAAAGAAAAAAGAGGTGAAAAGCACAAAGGGAATAACAAGTTTTTTTTCACTCTCGTTCAGACCCGGCGCGATAAAACGCCAGATCTGGTAAAAAATAACCGGGCTGGCGAGAAAGACGCCCGCCACCAGGGCGACTTTCATCTCGAAAAAGAACGCCTCTGTTACTCCGGTGCCAATCAAACTTTCTCCCGGCTGAAGGCCCCGCTTCAATGGCGCAATCATAAAGGCCACAATACGGTCGGAAAAAAAGAAACACGAGAAAGATGCTAACACGACCGCCGCAAAGGACTTGATGAGACCCCAGCGGAACTCTTCCAAGTGCTCGGTAAAGGTCATGGTGGGATCTCTCCACATGGCACCGCTCCTGTCGGCTGACAAAAACCCAGTAGTTTCCTGATTGCAAAAAAAGGGGAAGGTTGATTACCCTTCCCCTTTTTCGGACTGCTCAAACCGGAGTAAGGCGATTCCACCCTTACTTGGTTTTTGCTCCCTCTGCTTTTTTCTCCGCCGGCTTGGTCTCAGCCGGAGCCGCTGGCGCCGCCTCACCACCTGCAGGAGCAGGGGCTACCGCACCAGGCTCACCAGGCGCGCCGCCCGCCGGAGCCGCTGGCGCCGCTGGCGCAGGGGCCGGTGGAGGCGGAGCTGGTTCTTCCTTCTTACCGCAACCGGCAACCGCTAGAGTCAAAGCAAAGAAGGCCACACCCGACCACAAAACGAGTCTCTTTCCAATCATGATTCACCTCCTTTCGCACATCGAAGACTCTTCAACAAAACATATTTTTTATTACACAACCGCATCGGACTTGCAAGGGGGAGCAAGAGGGTAGGGGTCACGATCCGGGCACGGCCGTCCCGCCAGGAGAATCCTGGTCGGGATCCGTTTTCCCCCGGGTAAGAACCGGATCTGATCCTCGCGCTTTTCCGGCTGCTGGAGGGGTTATCTTGGATCCGCTGACAACCGGGATTTTTGTCAGCGGGGAACTCTCGAAAACAGGGAGCGGATAGCCGCCGTCTCTGAGATTGACCTCTAGCCAGTCGATTCCATCCGGGACCGGAAAATCCGGAGATCCGGTCCCTTGACCCGCCTCGGTCATAAAAGAGAGCCATATCGGCAATGCGGTCCTTGCACCCGTCTCCTTGTCTCCCACGGGTCGATGGTCATCGTATCCAACCCAGACCCCGGCGATGAGATCGGAGGTATAACCAATAAACCAGCCGTCACGGTATTCACTTGTCGTCCCGGTCTTGCCGGCGACATACCGGCCTAGCTTGCCCGCCGCCCTTCCCGTCCCGCTCCGGATCACATTCTTCAGCATATCCGTCACCACATAGGAGACCTCCGGCGAGAGAACCCGCTTCAGATTCGGACCATTCTCCTCCAGCGCCCTCCCATCGCGGTCCGTCACCTTGGTGATAAATAATGGTTCCGCCAGTAGACCGCCGTTGGCGAACACCGCATAAGCCCGAACCAGTTCGATAACCGAGACAGAAGAAGAGCCCAGGGCGAGGGATAGGTTTTTCTCCAAGGGAGACTCTATCCCCAGCTTCCGCGCCTGCCGTATGACCCGCTCCAATCCAATGCGATCCGCCAAACGAACCGCCACGCTGTTCAAAGAATGGGCCAAGGCGCTGCGGAGCGTAACGGGTCCAAAAAATCGATTTCCATAATTCTGCGGCCGCCAGTATTTGCCCGGCGCCATGCGGAAGCTAAGCGGCCCATCCCGAACGACCGATAGCTCCGATAAGCCACTCTCCAGCGCGGCCGAATAGATAATCGGCTTAAAGGCGCTTCCCGGCTGACGTTTGGCCTGCAACGCGCGATTGTATTCGCTGAGGGAGAAATCGTGCCCTCCTACGAGCGCCCGGACCGACCCCGTTTGGGGATCCAACGCGAGCAGCGCGCCTTCAACCTCACCTTTGCCTGGGTCACCCGGGCCGGCTTTTTTCCTTATCCTCAGGCGGATCTCATCCAACCCCTCGCGCACGGTCTTCATGGCCGCCATCTGAAGCGCGGTATCCAGAGAAGTATAAATGTGCAGGCCGCCTTGAAGGAGAGGATCAAAGCCGTATCTATCCCCGATGGTCTGACGGACGTATTCCACGAAGTGGGGAGCGATTTGTGAATTGAGGACCGGGGCCGGAGTCAATCGGATAGAGGTATCGAGAGCTTCGCGATAAGCCGCCTCGGTAATAAAACTCTCCTGGTACATTCTCTTGAGAACATAGCGCTGCCTTTCCATCGCCGCGAAGAAGTCCCGGTAAGGGGAGCCCCGGCTCGGCGAACGGGGAAGGCCCGCAAGCAACGCGGCTTCCCCCAAACTGAGCTGATCCACTCCCTTGCCGAAGTAATCCCTACTCGCCGCCTCTACGCCGTAATTGCCGTGGCCGAAATAGACTTGGTTCAGATAGAGGTAGAGAATCTCCTCTTTCGTATGATTCCGTTCCACACGAAAAGCCAGGATCGCCTCACGGATCTTGCGTTTCAGCGTCCTCTCCGGTGTCAGAAAGAAACCGCGCACGAGCTGCTGGGTCAACGTACTTCCGCCTTCGCGAATCTCCCCCCTTTTGAGGTTGGAGAAAACCGCCCTCAGAATGGCAAACCCGTCCACTCCTTTGTGCTTAAAGAAGCGGGCATCCTCTGCGGCAAGAAATGCCTGGATGACCTGAGCCGGAACCTGATCTAAAGGAACAACCACTCTCCTCTGGTGATAGAATTCGCCGATGGGATGACCTTGGACATCATAAACCGTGCTGACCACCGGTGGTTGATATGCGGATGTGAGATCCAAACGACCGGGAAGGTCGTGGCCGTAATAATAAAACAATCCACCGGCCCCGATGACACCCAAAACGAAAAAACCGGCAATGCTCCAGAGGATCAGCTTAAAAACAACCAATCTCGGGCCTTTCGATTCTCTCATTATCTTTTCCACGATCGATCGTCATTCTATCAGAAGGAAGAAAAAACTTCTAAGCAGCCCAACTGCCGATCAAATTTATGACAAACTGGAAAAAAAAGACTCAAGAGAGGAAAATTCCGACAGAAATCTTTTCCTAATAACCGATTCATTCTGAGACAAATAAAAGCCCGAAACTCACAAAAACTGTGTATAAGCTGTTGATAAGTCACCGAGGGACTAAATCATAGCCCTAAAAATCGCTTAGGCCAGCGGATTGCCCAAATTGTCAGCACAAAAAACATCACGAGATAAGCCACTTAGGGAGATTTTACTTAAAGCTGCCTGCCCATAAAGGGCCCTATTTCGCGCCTGATATGGCGGACCGGGCTGTGGTAAAATAGAAATCCTCCCAACCTCTTCGATTGCATTGACTCCTTAAATGGCAAATGGTAAAAAAGAGAAACTAATCCTCAGGAGGTAATCCTTGGCTGTTCATCCATCGGTAATCAAACGACACCGTCAGAGCTTAAAGAGAAGGGTAAAAAATCAGGAGATCAAATCCAAAATAAGGACCCTAATCAAAAAGGTCAGACAGACAATCGAGCTTCAGGACCGAAACGGCGCCTCCGTTCAACTGAAAGAGGTCAACAGGGCCCTGGGTAAAGCGGTGAGTCGAGGAATCTTTAAGCCTAACACCGCCTCACGCTGGATGTCTCGTTTAACACGATCCGCCCATAGAATAGCCGCTACCCAATAACCCAAGCCTCGTCCCCACCAGCCATCAGCGAATCAGCCTTCAGCTTCTGCTTTCGCCTGAGAGCTAACTGCTGATTGCTGACTGCTACCTAAAACATTTCCATCAGTCTTTGATGCAGCTCGCGGGCAAATTTCTCCGCCAGCCGCTCCCTGGTTTCTTGCCTCAGGGTTTCTGTAAGCTGGATATCGGTAAACTGACGGACATCTCCCGGATTTAAGGTCCCGGTCTTAAAAGACGACGAACTCGTAACGACAGCCCCTCTGGAGCCGCTATGGAGCTCTGAGAGCCTGGCTCCCTGGGTGCGCCATAGGAGTTCGTCCGGAACACGCCGCCTTAGGCTCATGTCGATCACCAACACCATCTCGAACTGAAGAACCTCATCTTCACGGTTGACCGACAAAACTCTGCTATCAAAGGAACGGACAACGCCGCTCAATATGGCGTCCGCCTGCTCCAGTCGATCAACAACCCGGAGCTGGCCCCGTTGGCGCAGTTCGCTCTTCAACGCCGAGGCGATCTCGCTTTCGAATCCCATATCCCGACTTCGATTCGCAAAGGTCTCGACAAAAACGGTTTTGACATCTTTGGGAAACTCTGCCCCTTTGCTCGAAAACTGATAACCGCAGCCGCCTCCCCACAAAAGAAAAATCACGACTGCCCAATTTTGGATTTTGGATTTTCGATTTTGGATTTTAGACACTTTCCCCTCCTACGCTGGGTCTCAAAGGTGTGATCTCAGGATATCTGCAATTTGAGATGTGCAATCTGAAATCGCCAAGGGCGTCATCCTTCCAGAACGATGTTCACGAGCCGACGCGGAACCTGGATCACCCGCTGGATCTCCTTCCCGTGGAGAAAACCCTTGACCTTCGGGTCCGCCAACGCCTCCGCTTCGATAAATTCGTTGCTGGCATCCGCCGGCACCGTAATCCTGCCCCGCACTCTCCCATCAACCTGAACCACGATCAGCCACCGCTCCTCTTCCAACGCCTCTTCAGAATAACCCGGCCAGCGGATCTCTTCCAAACTGTTTCGATGACCCAAGCTCTCCCACAGCTCGCTCGCCATATGAGGGACAAACGGATAGAGGAGAACCACAAGGGTCTCCACCCCTCCCTTGATGAGAGGGGTGCCGTCTTTCCATATAGATTCATCTTTGCCCGCAAGACTCAGGGCATTAAACAGCTCCATAACCGCCGCGATCGCCGTATTGAAGTGGAACCTCCCCTCGATATCGTCCGTAACCTTCTTGATGGTGCGATGGATCTGGCGGCGCAACTCTCGAAGGGTCGGGGAAAGCTCCTTTGGGTCAAGATCCGATGCTGCGGAAGCGAGGGCGTCACGATAGTGAGAAACGAAGCGCCACAAACGGGTGAGAAAACGGTAAGCCCCCTCCACTCCCTGGTCGCTCCAATCCAGATCTTTTTCCGGCGGAGCAGCGAAGAGCGCGAAGAGTCTGGCCGTGTCGGCGCCATAGCGCTCGATCAAAAAATCGGGGTCCACCACGTTCCCCTTCGACTTGGACATCTTCGCCCCGTCTTTGATGACCATTCCCTGAGTCAAAAGGTTGGTGAACGGCTCTCCTAACGCGATCCATCCCAGATCCCTCAACACCTTGGTGAAAAAACGGGCATAGAGCAGGTGAAGAACCGCGTGCTCGATCCCTCCGATGTACTGGTCCACTGGCATCCAGTAGGCTACCCGGGCTTTATCCAGAGGCGCGCCCTGCTCATCCGGGCAAGCGTAACGGGCGAAATACCATGAGGATTCCACAAAGGTATCCATCGTATCGGTTTCTCTTCTCGCCGGACCGCCGCATTTGGGACAGGAGGCCTTAAAAAACTCCGGCAGCTTGGCCAGAGGGGAGCCGCCCTCGCCGGAAAACTCCACGTCTTTGGGGAGAACCACCGGAAGCTCCGCTTCGGGGACAGGCAAGGCGCCGCAGGAATCACAATAGAGGATCGGAATCGGCGCGCCCCAGTAGCGCTGGCGCGAGATGCCCCAGTCTCTCAAACGATAGCGGATGTCATTTTTTCCCCAACCCTTCTCTTCGAGATAGGCGGCGAGCTTTTCTCTTCCTTCACTGCTGCGGAGACCGGTGAAGGGGCCGCTCGATACCATCACGCCGTCCTCCACGAAGGCCTCTGCCATCTCCTCAGCTTTGATCCGCTTACCCTGAGGCTGGATCACGACGCGGACGGGGAGACCGTATTTTCGCGCGAACTCGAAGTCCCTCTGATCATGGGCGGGAACCGCCATGACCGCGCCGGTCCCGTATTCCATGAGAACAAAGTTAGCAAGGTAGATAGGAATCTTCTCCCCGGTGAAGGGATTCATGCAATACGCTCCGGTAAAGAGCCCTTCCTTTTCGGCCTCATCCGCTCCTCTGCGAGTTTGATTGATTCTTTGGATCCGTTCTACGAACTCTCTAACGGTTCGTTCCTGTGGGGTGCTCCGGGAGAGTTCCAGGGCCAGCGGGTGCTCCACCGCAAGCGAGACAAAGGTGGCCCCGTAAACCGTATCCTGACGGGTGGTAAATACGTTCAACGCCTCCTCCCGGCCCATCAGAGGGAACAGGATCTCCGCGCCCACGGACTTCCCGATCCAGTTCCGCTGCATCGCCAAAACCTTTTCAGGCCATCCGGTTAGGTGGTCCAGCTCTCCGAGCAGCTCCTCCGCGTAGGCGGTGGTGCGGAAGAACCACTGCTCCAGCTCCCTCACGCCCACTTCTTGCTCGCAGCGCCAGCACCTCCCCCCTTCCACCTGTTCGTTGGCCAGGACCGTCCGACACTTTTCACACCAATTGACCGTCGACAGCTTCTTATAGGCCAGCCCGCGCCGGAACATCTCGATGAAGAAGAGCTGCTCCCAGCGATAGTAGCTCTCATCGCAGGTGGCGAACTCACGCTCCCAGTCGTAGCTGAAGCCCATTTTTTTGAGCTGGTCCCGCATGTAGGCGATGTTCTCCATCGTCCACTTGGCAGGGTGGACCCCACGTTCGATGGCAGCGTTTTCAGCCGGGAGCCCAAAGGCATCCCACCCCATGGGGTGAAGCACGTTATAGCCCCTCATCCTCTTGTAGCGCGCGATCACGTCGCCAATGGAATAGTTGCGCACGTGTCCCATGTGGATCTGGCCGGAGGGATAGGGGAACATCTCTAAAAGGTAGTACTTCGGCAGGCGAGAATTCTCGCTGACCCGGAAGCTCTTTCCCTCCTCCCAGATCCGCTGCCACTTTTCTTCGATCTTTTTCGGTTGGTATCGCTCTTCCATCATCA
>MGRY01000088.1:14705-22599 GCA_001799045.1 Deltaproteobacteria bacterium RIFCSPLOWO2_02_56_12
GCGTGCGCCACCTGATCCAACACCCCATTAATAAAGGTTGCCGAATCTCCCGAGCCGTAACGCTTGCCGATCTCAATGGCCTCATCCAGGCTCACGTTCAGCGGAATATCCGGGCAAAAAAGCAATTCGTACGTAGCCATACGCAGGATGGTAAGATCCACTTTGGCCATTCGCTTGAGCCGCCAATGTTCTGCGCACTGTTCGATGATCCGGTCAATCTCTTGCCTTTGGTTGACCACCCCCTGGACCAGGCGCCGGGCAAAATCTCTGGCCTTAGGGTTCCCTTCGAAATGGCCCAAAAAAAGCTCCAACGATGCGGGCGAGGCATCTCCGGTCATCTCCATCTGATAAAGGGCCTGCAGTGCGAGTTCCCTGGCTTTTCGTCTAATGCCCATAATTGAAAACAAAGCTTTTAGCACCAGTAGGCAGAAGGCGGAGGGCAGTAGGCAGATGACTTATGCCTCACTATTTTGCCTTCTGACAACTGATGACTAACTGCTTACTGCTGACTGCCAACTGCTTACTGGTAATTACGGGATTTCCCGGTTCAGATTAGCCATCTCGATGGCCGTGAGTGCCGCCTCAAACCCTTTATTTTCCGTTTTCGTGCCGGCCCGCTCCATGGCCTGCTCCACGTTGTTCGTGGTAAGAACCCCAAAAGAGATCGGAACCCGATGCTGCAATACTATGTGACCGATCCCTCTGGTAACGGCGTCGCAGATATATTCGAAATGGGGAGTATCCCCGCGAATCACCGCCCCCAAACAAATCAGGGCATCATACTTGCCGCCGGCGGCCATCTTTTCCGCTAAGAGGGGGATCTCAAAAGCGCCTGGCACACGCACGATATCGATGTTCCCCTCTTCACCCCCATGACTCTTCAAGCCATCCAGGGCGCCTTCCAAGAGCCTATCCGTGACGAAATTGTTGAAGCGACTTACGATGATACCAAACTTCATCCCCTGCGCCTTGAGCTTACCTTCGATCACCCTACTCATAATTCATTGCAAAATGAAAAGTGCAATTTGCATTTTTAAATTTGCATTTTGCATTTGGAGTTCTCCTACTTCTCGCGGTGGGTCTCCAGCTTGGAAAAGAGATGCCCTAGCTTTTCCTGTTTGGTGCGGAGATAACCGATGTTGGACTCATGGGGTGGCACCTCCAAGGGGACCCGCTCCACCACTGTCAGGCCATAGCCTTGCAGGCCGACAATCTTGCGCGGGTTATTGGTTAGTAAACGCAGTTTTTGCACTCCCAAATCGCGCAGAATCTGAGCGCCGATACCATAATCCCTAAGGTCCTCTTTGAAGCCTAATTCCAGATTAGCCTCGACCGTATCCAGCCCTCGGTCCTGGAGGGCATAGGCCTTGATCTTGTTGGTCAGCCCAATCCCCCTCCCTTCCTGGTGCATATAAACCAGGACCCCCTTTCCTTCCTCATCAATCATCTTTAAAGATTGACGAATTTGATCTCCGCAGTCACAGCGCTCTGAGCCGAAGACGTCCCCGGTTAGACACTCGGAATGCATCCGCACCAACACGCTCTCCTCTGCCCGGATCTCGCTTTTGACTAAGGCCATGTGCTCATGGGAATCCACGTTGTTCCTATAGACGATCGCCTTGTACATCCCTCCATCAATCGTGGGGAACTCCTCTTCGGCTACCCGCTCCACCAAACATTCAGTGTGCAAGCGACAGGCGATGAGATCGCTGATCGCGGCAATTCGCAGGTTGTGTTTTCGTGCAAGCTCTTCGAGATAAGGCATTAAAGCCACTGACCCGTCATCTTGCAGGATTTGACACAGCACGCCGGACGGCTCCAATCCGGCGAGACGGGCTAGATCCACGGAGGCCTCGACGTGTCCAAAGCGGACCAAAACCCCGCCATTCCGCGCCTGAACAGGGAAGACTTGGCCCGGAACCATCAGGTCCCCGCGCTTGGTTCCCTTGGCTACCACGGTTTGGATGGTTCGCGCGCGACTCATCGCTGACGCCCCAGAACCCGCGTCGCCTCGGACCGAAATGGATGCCCCGAAGAGATTGCCAACAGCAGAGCCGCTATCCTGCACCATCAAAGGAATACCCAGCCGCTTCATCCTCTCCTCTGTCAAGCCCAAGCAGACAAGACCGCGGCCGTAAAGCAGCATGAAGTTAATGGCCTCGGGGGTTATCTTCTCTGCGGCCGCGCACAAAAAGCCCTCGCTATCCTCCCCCGCGTCGTCAACGAGGATGATTGTCCGTCCATTACGGATCTGCTCTATCGCTTCTTCGGTGGTGCAGACTGCCATACCTACCGTCCCAATCTCCTGGAAAGCCCGCTCCGCTTAAAAATCCGCGCAGGAGCTATCTTTGGTCAGTCTCCCGCTTGCAAGCAGGCGCTGAACATATTTTCCAATGATATCCGCTTCGATATTGACTTTATCACCAACCCTACGGCCAAGCAAATTAGTATGTCTTAGAGTGTAGGGGATAATCGCCACTGAAAAACGCTGTTTTTCACACTCATTCACGGTCAAGCTGATGCCGTCCACGGCGACAGAGCCTTTGGGCACAAGCAGGGGATCAATGGAGGCCGGCACCTGAAATAAAAAAAACGTGAATTTGCCGCGCTTCTTAATCTCCTTAACGACTCCGACCCCATCCACATGTCCCGTTACCAAGTGACCCCCCAGACGATCGCTCAGGCGCAGGGGACGCTCCAAATTGACGAGGTGACCGCGGCGCAATTTCTTCAGACTGGTCCGCTCCAGGGTCTCCGGAGAGACATCCACGGCAAATCGATCGTTGGTTTTGCCGACTATGGTGAGACAAGCGCCATTCACCGCGATGCTGGCGCCTAAACTCATCTCGCCCAAGGGGAGCCTGGTGCTTAAAGTCAAGGTGCCGGCCCTTTTCCGCATTTGCCAGCGGTAAACCTCGCCTACGTCTTCAATAAGACCGGTAAACATAGAATAAGTATAATCGAACCTGTTGATGATTGTCGAGCTTAGCTGATGGGTGAGGCAGCGTTCTTGCCGGCGATGTAGCCCTGGCAAGCGCATCTGCCCAGACCATGTTGATTGAATCCAGCTGCTGATTCGCCGCCACAGTAGAGTCCGGGTATGACCCGGCCATTCATGTCTATCACCTGGCACTGCGCATTTATTCTGAGGCCGGCGCGCGTATCGTGGACGAGTGGCGTAGCCCAGGCGGCGTAGAATGGGGGAGTCCGTATCTTGTACTTGGGTGTGGGTTTGCCGAAATCCGAGTCCGTGCCGGAATCCACAAAGGAGTTGTATCCGGTCACCGTCGCTTGCAGGGTAGCGCCATCCATCGGAGTTGCCTGATATCGGTTCTTGATGGCGGCGGCGAGATCCGTGAGCGTGTCCGCGCTGAAGAACCAGCCGTCAGGATCGACGTACGGAGGCGTGACTTTCCACCCCTCCCGTGTCACTGCGTCCGAGTCGAAGATTGCCCATACCGGACCGGCCGAGTAGTCCGGAGGAGCCGAAGCCGCATTCATCGCCGAGGCGGCATTGAAGAAATTATACCGGCTTGCATCATATTTGATATTGGCGGCATTGAGGTAACTGCATGGGGTATACGGGCTGATGTCGTTATACCTGTTTCCAGCCGGGTAATCACCTTTCGTCTCATCATAGAATCTCTGACCCACCTGGTTTACGAGGATTACGTTTTGCCAATCCCTGACACCAAGGCCGGTAGCGCGGACGAGAGGGAATATGGGGCTGGCCAGCTCCCACGTGAAATAATTGTACTGACAGCCAATCGCTCTCTGAGTTCTAATAGTATCGCCGTTTTCGAGAGTTTGGTTCGCCGTGCCCCAGAGCGATGCCCCGATTGCCATGGCTGCGAGCTCTCCGCTGGCGTCTTGAAAGGTATAGGGTTCACCGGCAACTTGGTACACCTCGGTCAACCTGGGGTCGAACATTCGGCGGAAGTTCACATTGCTGGTACTGCCGCCTGTGGCGATGATGACGCCCCTGGCCGCACGGATGTTCACGCTCGTCTTGGTACTGCTAATGTTGCCGTTGGAGAGGTAGCTCTGTAAGGGCGTCGTCGTGTCTGGCAGTATCGTCGGTGTATACTGCGCCGTAATTCCAAGAACCCTTCCTGAGGCAGTATCCGAGAGGGCCGCTCTGATAATGCCCGTCATTTTATAGTTCAGAAGGAATTGCACGCCCTTTGCCCTCGCGCTTGCCTCTAACGGCCTGACGAGACCGGTTCCGTTTCTACCATTTGCACTCGCTGGACCCGCCCCCTCGGTCCAGGTCGCATGATTCTCTCTAGGAGCAGAGTTGCCCGTTGAATGCGCGCCGGAATTGTCCGGGGCTTTATCCGTGAATTTGACGCCATTGGCTACCAGAAATTCGTAGGTCGGAGCACAATTATCGGCAAAGGCACGGATAACGGCTCTGTCGTTGTACCGGAAATCGGGGGAGCCGTTGGGTTGTACGACAGACCAGTCTGTCAGATCAGAGAAGACGAGGTCCGGCGAATCCGCTATTCCGTACTTCTTCTGTGCGCTCGTGCCGCCGCCAAGAGGCGTATTTCCCCCGCTCACTATTGCGTGTCCACCAACGTCGTAGTTCGCCTCGACCACGATTACGGACGCTCCCTCGTCGATTGCCGCAATGGCGGCGGGGAGCCCCGCGGCCCCTGACCCAACAACGACGACATCCGCCACCATGTCCCAGCTCGGAGAAAGTCGCGCCGCTTCGGTTTCCTTTGCGCCCGGCCCGGCCAAGACGGCCGCACCGCCGCCTGCTGCTGTTGTCTTAACGGGATCTCTCCTTGAGGGATCGTTCTTCGTTTCTTCCCGTTCCATGGTTTCTTTCTCCTGTAATGAAAACGCTAAACTGTAGTTGTTGATTGTTTCTTTCGTTTATCCCGCACATACACCGATATCCCGGGTGAATCGGGAGAACGTCGTTCATCCCCATCGAAAAGCTGAGTTGCTCTAACCAGGTCGCCAAGCTTCCTGTAACCGTAGTTGCGAGGATCAAACTCAGGAGCCTGATTTGCAATGTATTGGCCTATCTGGCCCAAATAGGCCCATCCGTCTTCGCTCGCGGAGTGTTCAACGGCATTTCTCAACAGATTAATCAGCGTTGTATCCTGGTTCAGGTCAGCGGTGGTTTTCCTTCCCCGTGGACCGGTCGGCTCATCCTCGCGCAGTATTTCCGTATAGACGAACTTGTCGCAAGCGCCTAAAAATGCTTTGGGAGTCTTTTTTTCGCCAAAGCCGTACACAATAAGGCCGGCCTCTCGAATTCTCGATGCCAAACGCGTAAAGTCACTATCACTCGACACGATGCAGAAGCCGTCAAGCTTCTCCGTATAGAGCAAATCCATCGCGTCAATGATCAGCGCGCTATCGGTCGCGTTTTTTCCGACTGTATATCGGAATTGTTGAATCGGCTGGATAGCCTGTTCCAAAAGAACATCCTTCCATCCCCTCAAATTAGGGGTGGTCCAATCACCGTAGATGCGCCTCACACTTGCAATACCATACTTGGCAATTTCTGCCAGTAATGCATCAATGATTGAAGGCGGAGTATTGTCTGCGTCGATTAGTACGGCCAACTTTTTCTGGCTATTCTCTTGCTGCATGCTTATCTCTCCTATAGCGCTGTTATGAGTCTAACGCCCGAAGGTCGGGCGAAGAGTTTCAGATCTTTTGTCCACCTAAGTCCATCGCGATTTCGCGGAATTGCTCGAGCGCGGTTCCGAGGTCGTCGGCGATTTCCTGGGCAAGGATGTCGAAATATCAAATATCACGCTCGACCCCTCTACCCTCTAACGATAAACTTCCTCGTGGCTCCCGATATCGAGCAGGATAATTTCCTTCTTTTTCGTCCTGACCATCAGGGTGATACGGTAGGCCTGCGTCAAACTGACTGCATGGAGACCTTCCAGCGATCCCTTGAGCGCATGCAACCGCAGGTGGGGTTGGAAAGGATCAGATTCAAGATCACCTAAGACTTTTGCTAGTTGTCTTCTGAGTTCGGGGTGGGCGCGGCTAAATTTGGCTATGCTGCGATCAAAGTGACGGGTCGTGACCAGCGCATACATCAGTCTTCCAGGCCGAGCTCGTCAATCAGCTTCTTGGCAGTTACGCGCCGTACTCGTCCGGATTTGACATCCTCGAGCGAGGCTTTGACCCTAGCCACGTAGGCCTGCTCCTGGGCCTCTAGTAACTCGCGGTAATCCTCTTCGTCCAAGACAACAAACCTCGGCCGGTCGTTCTTAATGATGTGAACAGGTCCCTCCTTTAACGCCTCTTCGACCGCCCCTATGCCCCGCCGCTTGATCTCCCTGGCCGCTATGGTTCTCATCCCAGCTCTCCTTTCAGCACTAAAAAGGGTACTCTATCCAGTCCTGATTTGCAAGCTTTCCTTCAATGTCCCAACCCCTCAACCAAACCGGCCTGCCGTGAGGCTCATTCGTCCAATGGAGTAAACTGTCCCCAGAAATCCCAAGATAGTCGAGACGTAGAAGCCCCGCTGGCTATAGCATCTCGCTGATGTGCCGGCCACCTTTTAGCTACTTATAGCACTGCTGTGTGACGCCCGGCTTCCGACCGCCACACTTTCACCGCCACCTCAACTCTTGAACCGAGCCGGTTGATCATCGCCATAAGCCGCTCGACGCTGATGCGCCGGAAATCAGCATTGCGGACGCGCGAGAAGTCGCCGGCATCAATTCCCGTGACGCTCTGCGCTTTCCGGACACTGAGCCCCTTTTTATCAAGCGTTTTGATGATTTCTGCAGCCAGGATCGCCTTTAACTGGCGAACGTCAGCATCCGGGATGTCCAAGTCCCGATAGATATTCCCGCTTCCGCGGATAAGCTCAAACCGTTCCTTTTTCATCGCAACATCTCCTTCAGTCGCTTTAATCGATCTTTTATCAAATCGATATTTGGTCTCATTCATCTTCTCCCTTTCACCTTACATGTTGGCATAATTACCAACATCACGTCAAGCTATTTTTAGAGACTCTTGTCCCTCGGGCCGCACGGCGTTGCTGTTCCCCTTCCCTGTCCCCGTCCCCGATTCAAGTGGTCTGCGGCTCAGACATGGCTGGAAGGCAAAGACCAACCGGTAGGACAGGAAGAGAAAGGGTCATTCCAATGAGGCGCGGCTACTTCCTGGGAAAGCCGACCTGCCGACACGGCAGACAGGGATCGGGCTAAGGCACTCTGGTGTCCCGAGATTAGTTCCTACGAGCCATCTTCTATCCCTCAACTGCAGCATACTGTCCCCCGGAAATCCCCAAAACTCCCCACGGAAGGTGCGCTGCTGGAGGGCGGCTTCGAGGTCTTGGACAATTTCCTGGGTGAGGATATCGAAATATCAAATATCACGCTCGACCCCCTGACCCCGTGACCGGGTAAACTTGGTTGCAACTACGTCGGCGATGAAAGCAGCCAGAGCCCAAATAGGAACCAACGAGAGAACCCAAATGAGATCATAATAAGGAACACTTCCATGCACAACGTCACTGACTGTCAGTAACAAAATGGTGATAGGATACATGGCCACAATGCCAAGGATACATAGGGCAGAGAGGCGGGAGCGCCGCCACGCTATCCGGAGCCCCTGAATCGCACTTGCAAGAGCGAGATAACCAAAAAACATTGCCGCAGTTTGCAAATTAATGAATGTGAAAGGAATCGAGACGACATAAAAGCTTACAAAAAAGATCCACGGAGATTTGGACCATAACAATAGATACGGAGACCGGCGCGAGGCTAGCCATCCGGTGCCAGAAGAGAGAAGCAGGAAGGTCGCCACGTCCGTTATAGACCAAGGGCTGCCGAACATATCTCAACAATATTTATTAAGCCACACCTAGCACATTGACGTTTAAATTAGCTTTTTTCGGGTTCGG
>MGRY01000089.1 GCA_001799045.1 Deltaproteobacteria bacterium RIFCSPLOWO2_02_56_12
ATGGACAGCAAGGAACAATGTGCGGTTGGCCTGGATCGGATTGAAGAGGAGCTGTTGGCGCGAAAAGCAGTAATGCAAAATGAAAATTGCAAAGTGTAAAAGTCAAAACGAAGTCAGTAGCCAGAACCCTTTCCTTGAATTCTGTCTTGGAGGATTTTGCATTTTTCAATTTGCACTTTGCATTTTGAATTGAGGCCTTTCGGTTATGGAGAGAGTATTCACCGACCATCTCGGGGATTGGAAGAGGAGCTGTTACTGCGGAGAGCCGCGAGTGGATGGCGTGGGCCGAGAGTTGATCCTTGGTGGATGGGTGCAGCGGCGGCGCGATCACGGCGGTTTGATCTTTGTGGACCTGAGAGACCGCAGCGGCGTCATCCAGGTCGTTTTCAATCCTGAGATCGATCCGGCCTCCCATGAGAAGGCGAAGCAGATCCGCTCTGAAGATGTCCTGGCCGTGCGCGGATCATTGACAAAACGGCCGCCGGAGACCGTTAACCGCGAACTCTCTACCGGCGAGGTGGAGCTTTCGGTGCGGGAGCTGCGGCTTCTCAATGCCTCGCAGGTTCCCCCCTTCCTGATAGAGGATGAGACCGATGCGAATGAGAATACCCGGCTCAAATATCGCTACCTCGACCTGCGCCGTCCGCAAAGCCTGGGCCACCTTTTACTGCGCTATCGGATGACGAAAAAAATCCGCGATTACCTGGACAGCAAGGGATTTATCGAGGTTGAAACCCCGGTCCTGACCAAAAGCACTCCGGAGGGGGCCAGAGACTATCTCGTCCCCAGCCGCATCTATCCAGGGAAGTTTTATGCCCTGCCCCAATCGCCACAGCTTTTCAAGCAGATCCTTATGGTGGGAGGGCTGGACCGCTATTTTCAAATCGTCCGCTGTTTCCGTGACGAGGATCTGAGGGCGGACCGACAACCGGAGTTCACGCAGCTGGACATGGAGATGTCCTTTGTCCAGCCGGAAGACGTGATCGATATGGTCGAAGGGATGATGACGGCGCTGTTCAAAGAGCTGAAGGGGATCGAGCTCAAGAGGCCCTTCCCGCGCCTCTCCTGGGAAGAGGCGATGTCCCGTTACGGGACTGACAAACCGGATCTCCGTTTTAGCCTTGAGCTGATCGATTTTTCTTCGGCCTTTAAAGGGTCGCAGGTCAAAGTCTTTTCCGGCGCCATAGAAAAAGGGGGCCTGGTCAAGGGGGTCAAAGTGGCCGGCGGAGCGAACCTCTCGCGCAAAGAGCTCGATGACCTGACAGCCTTTGTAAGCCAGTACGGCGCCAAAGGGCTGGCATGGATCAAGTTCACGGAAGGGGACTGGCAGTCGCCGATCGCCAAGTTCCTCTCGGAAAAAGAGCGCGGCGAGATTCTCGGCCTCACAGGGGCAAAGAGCGGGGATATCCTTTTTTTCGTCGCCGACGAGCCCAAAGTGGTCTATGAGGCTCTGGCCAACCTGCGCCTCCATCTGGGAGAAAAATTGGGGTTGATCTCGGAGAAAGATTATTCTCTGCTCTGGGTGGTCGATTTTCCCCTTTTAGAATACGACCCGGAGGAAAAGCGCCATGTATCCGTCCATCACCCTTTCACCGCCCCCCTTGAGGAAGATCTTCCCCTGCTGGAGAAAGAGCCATTGAAGGTCAGGTCGAAGGCCTACGATCTGGTCCTGAACGGAGTGGAGATCGGCGGGGGGAGCGTGCGTATCCATCAGGTTGAGCTTCAGAAGCAGCTGCTCGGTCTCCTCGGCATCGGTGCCGAGGAGGCGAAAGAAAAATTCGGGTTCTTCCTGGAGGCGCTGGGCTTCGGCGCGCCCCCGCATGGGGGCATCGCCTTCGGCATCGACCGCATGGCGATGATTCTGAGCGGCGCGCGCTCGCTTCGTGACGTCATAGCCTTTCCCAAGAGCCAGCGAGCGGTATGCCTGCTCACCGACGCCCCGTCATCGGTGGACGCCAGACAGCTCAAAGAGCTGGGGATCAAGATAGCGTTGGGGGATTAGCTTATGACCTACGGCCAGTTGTTCATTTTGAGTTTTGGGTTTTTAGCTCAGTCTTGGAACTCAAAATTAAAAATTAAAAATTCAAAACTTCTGCTTACGATCACGCTGCTGCTTTTATCCTTCCCGCCTCTTTCCTGTACTCTGGGTCCGGGAAATTTCCAGAGCAGCCATTCTACGGATATAGGGAACAGAATTATCCGGCGCATTGCCGTCATGCAGCCCGAATCGATGAGCGACGGGGCAAAAACTAAAATTCCTTATTCTCCGCCCCCTGTGCCTGATGATAAAAGCGGCAGGAAAGAGCCCGCCGCCATACTGAGCGATCTCGTTTACTCCACGGTTGCCGCTTTACCTAATTGGCAGATCGTTTCGGACCGTGAAGTTAGAGAGGTGCTGAGCATGGTCCCGCAAGGCGCGGATAGCGCCCGTGCCAGGAAACTCGGGGAGATGGTTTATGCTGATGCGGTTATTTCCGGCCGGGTCCGCCGCTATCAGGAACGGGTCGGGGAGGAATGGGGCGCCAAGCGTCCGGCCTCCGTCGCATTTGTCCTTGAGCTGTGGGATGTGAAGCGGGGAGATCTTATTTGGTCGGGCCAGTTCGATGAAAGCCAGAGACCTTTAAGCGAAAATATATTCGCCCTCGGCGAGTTTACCCAAAGGGGCGGAAAGTGGCTTACGGCGGAGGAGCTGACCCTCGAGGGGGTTAAAAAGGCGGTAAATCAACTGCATCAGATCTTGTATCGAAAATGAGCTGAGGCACAAAGGACCTTCAGGCGATGATTCTCCTATCGTTTGTCCTCTATGCGCTGGGTTCAGGGATCGGACTTCTTCTTTTTTAATCGTCTCCATTTGCTACGGCGACATCGTCGAGAGCCGTGCGGCGTTTCCGCTGCGAGGCGGCTCCACCCGGATTCGGGCGTCAACTATGCGGCAGCCCTCCCCCGGCGGAAGGGCAAAGACCGGATTAAGATCAAGCTCGGTGATCTCCGCAGCCTCCTCTACCAGCCGGGAGATGCGGAGCAGCACCTCCTGAATGGCGTCGACATCCGCCGGCCCCTGGCCCCGGTAGCCTTGCAAGAGGCGATATCCCCGGATTTCCCGGACCATCTCACCGGCATCCCGGTCGGTCAGAGGAGTTACTCGAAAGCGCACATCGCCCAGAATTTCGACGTGGATGCCGCCCAGGCCAAAAGCGATGAGCGGACCGAAAAGGGGATCTTGCGTTACGCCGACCATCACCTCGACTCCTCGCGGTATCATCGACTGAACCAGCACGCCCTCCATAGCTTCGAGATTGCCCTCTTTGGCCAACCGTTTGCGAATCTCTTCGAAGGCCTTTCGGACGGCAGCCTCGCTGGTGAGATTGAGCCGGACGCAACCGATCTCTGTCTTGTGGACGATGCGATGCGACGCCAGTTTCACGGCCACCGGAAAACCGATATCTCTGGCCAGACCGAGCGCCTCCTTGGGGCTCTTCGCTACTCCTCCCTGGGCAAGAGGCAGGTGCAGTGCGTTGAGAACCATCCTGGTTTCCTCGCTGGAGAGCCAGCCGGCTCCGCGTTCCCTAAGCGCGGCTCGGCAAATCTCTCGGGCCGTCTTGAAATCCATGTCATCAAAATCAGGGATCACTCCTAAAGGCTGGGAGCGCCAATGGGCATAAGCGGCTACTTTGCCCAGCACCCTTCCTGCAGATTCCGGGAAGGCATACGATGGGATGAGTTCCTGTCCCAGGACGAGCGGAGTTCTCCTTTCTCCCCCGGTCATCAAACAGGCTAGCACCGGCTTGCCGCTGCCGCCGGCCCGGCGGCCTGCGGCCACGCCTTCCTGGATTGCCTGTGCGATGTCGGGTGATGCAGTCATACTCACGGGAATGTGGATCACAATCAGCGCGTCTATCTCGCTAACGGGCAAAAGGGTCTCGATGGTTCGGCGGTATTGCTCGGCGCCGGCAGAGGCAATCATGTCCACGGGATTGGTTACGCTGGCCGTAGGCGGCAGAAATCGGCGCAGAAGAGCCTTGGTATTTTCCGGCAGCTCCGGGACCAGGAGAGCGCCGGCCTCGCAGGTGTCCGCGCAGAGAATTCCCGGGCCTCCGGCATTGGTGACAATCGCAACCCGCCGTCCTCGAGGCAGCGGCTGGCTTCCCAGAGTCGCTGCGAGGTCGAACATTTCGTCCAGTGTTTCGGCGCGGATAACGCCGGTCTGGCGGAAAAGGGCTTCCACGGCGACATCGCTGGCAGCCAGCGCCGCGGTATGGGAGCCTGCCGCGCGCCTTCCGGCAAGTGTCCGGCCTGCCTTTACAGCGACTATGGGTTTTCTCCGGCTGACGCGCCGGGCGATGCGGGCGAAGCGGCGCGGGTTGCCGAATGATTCGAGGTAAAGAAGGATCACGTCGGTTAGATCATCTTCCTCCCAGTATTGGAGCAGGTCATTGCTGGAGACATCCGCTTTGTTTCCCACGCTGACAAAAGTGGATAGACCCAGTTGGCGCTCCCGGGCCAACGCCAGGATGGCCAGGCCGAGGGCCCCGCTCTGAGAGGACATGGCCACTTTTCCCGGCGGCGGGAATAGGGGAGTGAAAGTGGCGTTGAGGTTGACTTTGGGGTCGGTGTTGAGCAGGCCCAAACAGTTCGGCCCTACCATCCGTATCCCGTATCCGCGCACCTTATCCGCGAGCTTCTGTTGCAATTCGCGTCCCGCGCCGTTGACTTCGGCAAATCCCGCCGTGATCACAACGAGAGCCTTTACGCCTCGTTCAGCGCACTCATCGACGACGCCCAGCACCGCATCCCTGGGCACGGTGATGACGGCGAGATCGACCGGCTCAGGCAAATCCAGGACCGAGCGGTAAGCGCGGATCGAACCCACTACTGTGGCGTTGGGGTTGACCGGATATACGGCTCCCTGGAAGTGGTTCATCACGAGCGCATCGAGGACTCTGTAGCCGATGCTCGCAGGGTCGCGGGAGGCCCCGACCACCGCCACGGATTCGGGATGAAAGAAGGGTCTTAGAGAGGCGGTGGTGGAAACGCGATCCCGCATTTCCGACAGTGCTACGCTCTCCGCGGTAGGCTCGACGGAGAGGTCTACCTCCATATATCCTCCCTCGACCTTCTCACGTAGCGGAAAGCCGGATGTGCGGAGAACGTCCAGCATCCGCTGATTGTCGGCTTGAGTGACCGCCCAGAAGCGGACGAAGCCGTGACGGACAGCCAGGAGGGCTAAACGCTCCAGAAGAAGTGTGCCCAATCCCTTGCCCTGAAAGCGGTCGTCCACAGCGATGGCGACCTCGGCGATTTTCTGCTCCTTGGCCAGGTAGGAACCCGAGGCAATTATTTGCCCAGCCTTTCTCACGGTTCTGAGGACGACAAAACTCAGGCGGCAGCGGGGATCGGAGTTGTCACAAAGAGAATCGATCAGCTTTGCGCTCGGATCGGTCGCGGAAAAAAATCGGCGCCTTTTAGATGCGGGAGAGAGTCGATGGAAAAAAGCCTCCAGCCCCTCGCGGTCTTCGGGCCGGGCAATACGGATGGTTGCTGTTGTCCCATCCCGTAGGATCAGGCGGCCGGATTCCGCCGAATCCTGGTACGGGGGAGGGATATAATGGGGGCGAATGTCGCCCATGATAGGACTCACAATTCTTAAAAAAGAGAGTAACGGATGGGGTAGTGGTAAGTCAATATAAGGGCGCTTTAGCGGGTATTTTTATATCAGCTTAATTTTCGCACATATGAAAAAGAGATAGAGAAGGGTCGCAAAAATGAAATAACTGTTAATGATACACCTCTCTATTGGCGAGTTTTTCCTTTTAAAATGGACTTATTCTAATTCCCAAGCGTGGCATGCTTCTTGCCCTTCAAGATTATTGGTTTTTTGAAATGTTGTCGACGGGCGGCTGTTGAGGGAAGCGCATGGTTGAGATTCGCTTTCATGGCCGGGGTGGCCAGGGCGCCAGGCTTGCCAGCCGAATTGTCGGTAGGGCAGGGTTTCTCGCGGCTCTCTTTGCACAGGATTTTTCCCTATTCGGGGCTGAGAGACGCGGCGCCCCGGTCGTTTCCTTCACGCGTTTAAGTCGCGAGGTGATCACCAGGCGCGGATACGTGGAAGAACCTGAC
>MGRY01000090.1:0-1318 GCA_001799045.1 Deltaproteobacteria bacterium RIFCSPLOWO2_02_56_12
TTCAGAGAGACAGCTTTGGCAAGTTCGTGCAAACGGTGTTCCTTCTTCTTCAACACGCCAACGTATTGTCCATCCCTGGCGAGGATTCCCCCGTGCTTCAGCCACAGCGCCTTCAGCAGGCATTCAGTGGCCATCGCACGCAACATATGGCTTACTTTGTCCACTTCCATGCGCTCGGCCCGGCGTCGGGTCTTTTGAGTTCGTCGTGACGGCCAGAGCGCATGGCCTGTAGAATCTCACCACGAAAATCCCCGCTAAAGCCATCAAGAACATCTGCGGCGGTCAGAAGAGCGAACGCACTCAAGGACCAAGAATGGGGCAAATTGCCTCCCTTCTCGAACTGACCCTTCCAGTAGTCGCGGTCGGACGATCGTGCCATGTCGCCTCTCGGGTTACTATGTTGCGCACACAGTCATTAGTAACGCGATCTTCTTGACTTTACACTCAATCAGTAATTGTGACTAGGTTCCGTCAAGCGCGTCAAAGAGGGGTTCCTATCGACCCTGAATGTCGGAAACCCACGAAGGCGATACTCCTTAACCTGTCCCAAGTGCCAAGGAGAGATGTGGTTCGACATGCTCACCACCCTGAGGAGACGCGAAGGGCGGATCATCAGTTTCATCGACCAGCCTGATGTGATTAAAAAAATCCTTAAACACTTGACCCATCCTTCTCCCAATTAACTAAGACCTCTTTTAACAGCCTTGCTGAACCAATATCGTTGCATTGACTTTAAAAATTCGGTCTGAATTGGAAATCCCGATGCTGACCCGATTACGGAGTCTATGCCGCATTTCGGGCATAAGGCAGTAGTTCCTTCATCTGTCCAATCAACGATCTTGCTGGGGTTAAATATTGCCAAACAGTAAAAACAACCAGATAAGTCGCTTTTCATGAGACTACGTCGGTGACGCGAGGAGTATTTGTGCGCCTCTATATGGTCGGGTTTCGTTTTCATGGACTTATCGCCTGCATCCACTACGGAATCAATAACACCTTGCCCGTGGTCTTTCTTGCCTCTAGCTGTCGCTGCGCCTCAGCCGCTTCTGAAAGAGAGAAGCTCCTGTCGATCCGGAGCTTTAATTCCCCGTTAGCGATCCATTTAAAGAGGTCACCAGAACGTTGTAGCAGCTCTTCCCGGTTGCTCGCATAGTGGATTAGAGTAGGCCGCGTTACAAAGAGAGAACCCTTTGCGGCGAGCCTTCCCAGATCGAACGGCGGCACCGGACCGCTGGAATTTCCGAAAAGGACGAGGTAGCCCCGTGGCCTCAGGCAATCCAGACTCTTTTCAAACGTGTCCTTGCCCACAGAATCATAG
>MGRY01000090.1:1353-6087 GCA_001799045.1 Deltaproteobacteria bacterium RIFCSPLOWO2_02_56_12
TACCTCGGTAAGAAAATCGGTTTGCGTGTAGAGGATGACCTCGTCGGCGCCGGCCTCTCTCGCGAGCTTGGCCTTTTCCTCGGTTGAGACAGTGCCAAAAACCGTGGCCCCCGTGCGCTTGGCGACCTGGATAAGGAGCAGCCCCACGCCGCCGGCCGCCGCATGAACAAGCGCCGTTTCACCTTTTTTGAGAGGATAGGTGCTGCGGGTGAGATAGTGGGCCGTCATCCCTTGCAGCATCACTGCCGCAGCTGAGCGGCTGTCAATGTGGCGCGGGAGAGGGACCAGTTTCCAGGCTGGAACGACCGCATACTCCGCATAAGATCCAAGATGCATCGAGTAAGCTACACGGTCACCTTTCTTGACCTCAACGACGTTGGCTCCGACCGCGTCGACAATGCCCGCGCCCTCCATCCCCAGCGTGAAGGGAATCTTGATGGGATATAAGCCGGTGCGCTGGTAGATATCTATGAAGTTCAGGCCTATAGCTTCGATTTTGACCCGTGCCTCTCCCGTAGCCGGCTCAGGAACGGGTATATCCTCGTAGCGGAGAACGTCCGGGCCGCCGTTTTGATGCACGCGAACAGCTTTCATAAAACTCTCCTCTATTGACATTTTCGATTAGCTGAACGGACGAGAAATATCAATAGGCTTCGGGTCTTGTTTTGGGGAAGAGAGCCTTCCGGCCGCGGGCTGACATGCAGCCCGGAACCGCCTTTCGGGCGCGATGCACTACAGATGTTTGGGACCTCCCTATCCTCTTGGCTCACCGGCTCGTCGGCTGGAAGGTTCGTTCGGGGACTTGCCTCGCGCGCCGAAAGCAATAGAGTTGTGGGTTCTTTGAACCTGCACGACTGGTGCTTTCGACTTGCTCGGCAAGCCCCCTCACTACCAGGCGAAGCGCCGGAGGTGGATCGAAAGATCGATGCACCAGACGCGGAGGTTCAAGCGTATCTTCAGGTGCCGCGTACCACGACTCTATTGCATCGATCTTGAGAGACGCCTTCGGCGGTGAGCGCCGCTCCGGGACAGGGAGGTCCCTGGGAGAAAAAGGGTGGTGGTAGCTCCGAGGGGGCGAGGCTGAAGAGCGCAGACGTAGGGGTAGAGAGGTCGCTTGCAGGCGCCCGAACGGAGCTTCTCACCTAGCGTTCCACGGAATGACCACGATCTCGGTGGGTTGGGGAAGCTCCTTCTTGGAAATTTTGAGCACTCGTCCGTTTATCTTCCTGACGCGCGGGTTATCCCGTATGTATTCCTCTACCGCGCCATCCCACCAATAGTGCTTGGGGATGGCTATTTTCGGGTTCACCTGTTTCGTAACCTCCCGCGCCTCGCTGGCCGTGATCGTGTAAAAGCCGCCGGCCAGCGGAACCAAAAGGATATCGATCTTGCCCAGCATCTTTAGCTGATCCGGCGTGAGGAGGTGACCGAGGTCTCCCAGGTGCGCGATGCAAATATCGTCGACGCGAAAAACAAAGATGGCGTTTTTTCCCCTTTGTAGCCCCTGGCTTTTATCGTGGTAGGCCGGGACCGTATAGACCGAGACATCCTTAATGCTCGTGTGGACGGAGCGCCAATTCTCACCGCCGGGGGTGAGTCCTTCAAGGATCACAGGATTGCCTTTGGCCATCCAGAGATTACTGTGAGGCCCGTGTTGGTGGCTGGTGGTGACGATATGTTGGGGAAGAGCCGGCCGGGGAAGATCATTCCGGCCATGCGGGTCCGTCAGGATACGGGTTCCCTTGGCGGAAGTGATCTGAAAGGTGGAATGGCCGAACCATTCGAGGAGGATCTCCCCGGGGACGTTTGCCGCTACTCGATAGACACGCGCTCCAACCACCTCCATCTCGTGACAGAAGCCCAAGGCCAGGTTGGGCAAGAGCAGAAGCCCCGCAGCGCTTAGCCAGACCAGCCTTTTGCCTATTGACTTTTTACTTTTCAAACCAGCCCCCATTTCCGCCGCATCCACCATTCGCTACCCAGGAGCAAGAGGAGCAAAGTGAAAATCCACAGGGAGCTCCAGAGAGGTATCTGCCGCCGCTCCACAACCTGGGAGGGGGCGAAGCGTTCCAGCTTTTCAGTCACGCGCTCCAGACTCTTCTCGTTCCACTCCGAAATCGGGATAAATTCTCCATGACTGGCATCGGCGATCCTCTTCAAGAAATCCGGCCGGGCTCTTCCGTCTTCGAGTTCGCCGAAGGGAAAGGCCGCGGTAAAATTCTTTCTGTCTCTTCCCAGGAGTTTGTCTGCCAGATGGGCCTCTGCCTCCAGTCGGTAGGGTCCTTCCCTGGCCGGAGTAAATTCAGCGCTGTATTGACCTTCCTCTGTTTCCGGAGCGTCCCCGATGGGAATTTGTTCTCCTTCAGGGCCGATTACTCGCAGCCGAACCGTGGCATGGCTGGCCGGGGTGAAATCGTCCTTTACCACCCGCACCTTAAAATCCATCTTCTCTCCCGGCGTTTTGGAACCGGTGATGGACGTTATCTGCACCTGCTCGAATGAAGGTTCCTGGGCAAGCCAGCGCACTGCCTGGCGGATCAGTTTCAGGTGATTTTGCGGGCTTTCTTTTTCGCCGACCGCTACGAAGTTCCAGCGCCAGAAATCGTCGCTCAGGAGGGCCAAGGTGCGCCCTTTGCCGAATTTCCCTACGGTCAATAACGGGGGACCTCCGCTGGCGCCGTCCGGTGCGGCCTGAAGCAACGCCTCCCCTTTGGTCCGAAGGACACGATTGAGGCTGGTCAGAGGAGGTATCTTCTTCCATGCCTCCTCGTTGGCTCGAAGATCGGGAACCAGACGAGTAATGGGGTGCGTTTTGCCCGACGCCGTCAGCACGCCGCGCAGGGCGCTTCCCGTTGAGAAATTCCCCTTGCCGTCCAGCTCCACCGGCAGGACCTCGCGCAATGGAGTCTCCGCGTATCCACCGCTGTCGAAAGAGCGGATCCCTCCCAGCATGGCGAGCCCTCCCCCTGCGCGGACGAAATCCCTGACCTTCTCCAGATAAAGGACGTTGAAGTAGGAGCGATAGGAAAAATCGTCGAAGAAAATCAGATCGAAGTTTTTAAGCTCCTCTAAAAAAATCTCGTCGATCGGGAAGGGAATCAGGCTCAACTGGCTGTCGGGGACATCGACGCTATCCGTGGGGGTCCGAAGAAAAACAAAAGAGACCAGATCGATCAAGGGGTCTTGTTTGAGGGCCATGCGCAGGAAGCGGTAATTCCAGGATGGGGAACCGGAGAGAGTGAGGACCCTGATCTTGTCGCGCTGCACTTCGACCTTGAATTCTCTCTGATTGTTTTGGGTGATCAGCTCTCCTGCCTGAGCAGGGATGCTGAGCGTGAAACTGTGGGGCCCGATCTCCTTGGGGGTGTAGCTGAGCGTTAATCGCTGCTCGAAGGGGTCGCGATCGATGGTTAGATTGCGGCTGGAAACGAGGTTCCGGCCCCGGTTGAAATGGAGCGGCACGGTCTTGCCGGCAAGTCCGTACGCTTGGACGGTAAGGTCGATCTTCAGCTCTCTTCCGCGGAAGGCGAACTCCGGGGCGCTGAGATCGGCGATGCGCAGGTCGGTATAGCCTTGCGTTTCGCCCACGCCGACGGCAAAGATCGGCACCGGGAATGAGATAGACTCGTTCATGGATCTATTTTCCCCGTTGGCGATTCCGTCGCTGAAGAGGATGATCCCCGCCTGCGCTCCGCCGTCGCGGCCGGCTTCCTTTAAGGCCTCGATGAGCCGTGTGCCTTTCCCCTGAGCTGCGAGTTGGCGGAGAGAGGCCGGCCCGAGCGCTTCCAGTCGGGTGTTAAACTGGTACAAACGGAGGTCGTAGTTCTGCGCCAATTTCTGCATCAAGGGCTCTTTCCCCTCCAAGAGCTTTTCCTTTGCCAGGTCGAGCCGGCTCTGTCCTTGCCTGCCGTCGCGACTCTGATTTGAACTCGCCGGAAAACCCATGCTCTGTGAGCTGTCGAGGATGACCGTAAGGGGCCGCCGCAGCCTGGTGACCCGTTTCTCCACCAGGCCGGGACTCAAAAGAAAAAAGAGCAGCAGGGCATAGACAAAACCTCTTAGAGAAATTAACAGCCAGCTCTGTCGCGGGCTGAGACGCTGCCGCAAGGCCAGGAACTGATGGATGAGGAGGGCCAACGCCCCCAGGGCGATCAGCAGGATGAACCACCAGGGAAGAGCGCCGACGAAAAAGAGATCCTTCATGGCGTTACCTGGAAAGCCTCCGCCGGATGAAGGGGACGTGGATCAGGTCCTCTTTGTAGTTCTCCGTCATGGCATAGAGGATGAGGTTGATGCCAAGGTGGAAGGCATCCCTTCTTTGTTCCTCGCCTCCGGGGGTGCACGGATTGAGCCAGTTGCCCAACTGGTCTCTCTCCCAGGCGCCGCCAAGGTCGTTATGGCAGTAGATGACGGGAGTCGCGCTTCCCACGCTGATTCCTTCCAAGTAAGGGTGGACGATTCTCATCCCGCCGATTCTTCGCAGGAGATAATAGCTGCGCAGCGCCGCGTGACCTGTCGGTAAGCGCCTTAGCTCTTTTTCCGGAAAGAGCCTCTTCAGCTCCCGGCTGAGGCTCCTATCGAAGCCGTAGCCGGGTTGTCCCAGGGCATCATCGGCTAGAAGGAAACCCCCATAGGAGAGAAATCGCCTGAGGATCTCGATCTCTTCCTGAGTGAATGGATCAAAATCGTATTTTCCCGCCATGTAGAGGAACGGGTAGGAGAAGAGATCGAGGT
>MGRY01000091.1 GCA_001799045.1 Deltaproteobacteria bacterium RIFCSPLOWO2_02_56_12
TACCCCAGGGGGAGTTCCACTTTGAGGTGCGCTTTTTCGAAGGCGAGAGCGATAAGCGTTACCGTAGCTGGTCTTTGCCCCTTGCCGCCGCGGAGGTTATCACTCGATGGTGGTTGAGGCGGTCACTCCCGCTGGGAGAGGCACCTCTCGACAGCGAGAAGTCCGCAAGGTTGGAGGTAAGGGCGGATGAAACCTGCTCTATCTCGCTAAAGAGGGTAGCAGGCAAATCAGACATCCGGGAGCTTCATCGAGAGACGCCGATTGCCGATTGGCTCCGCTATCACAACCTCTGGGAGGGTCCTCATTCTTATGAAGCTCCCAAACTGCTGATCGTTACCTGCATGGATTATCGCATCCATTTGCATGTTCCCGAAAGGTTTGCTTATGTCCTGCGTCTGGCCGGAGCCAATCTGCGTCACCGGGAGTTTGATCTTGCCTGTGTGCTGGCTTTTGCCGGTATTCGCCATGTCTGCCTCGTTGGTCACACAGACTGCGCGATGGAGTCCTTGAAAGACAAGCGGGAGGTTTTCGCCTCTGGCCTGCAAAGAGTAGGAGGTTGGAGTAAGACCGGGGCAGAGCTGCAATTCGATCTTTGCGCCCCCCGCCTCAACCTCCCCAATGTCATTGATTTTATCCTTTTCGAAGGAGCCTGGCTGGAGCGGAGATTCCCGGGAATCCTGGTTGCCCCTCTCATCTACGACGTAAAGGACGGCGCTCTCTACCAGATTGTGAGGCAATCATGACATTGCCGATAGAAAACTAAATCGAAGTTTGAGTGTGAAACAATTGAAGAATAGGAGACTACCGTGCAGCCTTTTAACGATGGCGGGAACCTGAGTCAGCTTATTTTTTCTCCTGACCTTGCATCGCGCTTTCGGTACGAAAAAGCGTATGGGGTGAAACAACAGCAAGCTGACCAGGAAGCGCTAAGGGCATTGATGCTTGCCGTTTTGGAGGATGGGATCGCCTGCTTTCAGGGCTATTATTTTCAGCCGTCCCGCACCAATGACAAGCTGTTTCAGGAGGCGGAAGAATGGATTTCCTCGAAAGATGAAGGCGTCTTTTGCTTCAACACGATCTGCGAAACCTTAGGGCTTGATCCAGGAAGACTCAGAAAAGGACTGGAGCAGTGGAAGGCGAAGCAGATTAGGGCGCCTCTCGAAGCAAGGAAACGTCTCATCTTAAGCAAGGGGAAATGCGCAGGAAAGAACATAGAAGCTGCCTAAAGCTATTTTCCTGAAAGTTGTTTGCTTTCCTTTCTTGACTTCTATAGCATTCTGCCAGAATTGTTTCGAGGGTCTGACCGATAGGAGGGGTAAGATGAGAAAATTAACCGGGCTGTTTTTCTTCGCTGTCTTGTTGCTTATCGTGTTTTTCGGCCAGGCGGTTTCTCTCTACACCGACTGGCTCTGGTTTCAGGAGGTTGGCTACACTCAGATCTTTACCACCACCCTGACCTTTAAGTTGACCTTGGGGCTTGTTTTTGGCGGCCTCTTTTTCCTACTGATCTATTTTAATGTTAAGCTGGCGGCCCACGCGCCGAGGAACATTCGTTTTTTGGAACAAGAGAACGCTATCGAACTACCCAGTCCGGAACTGGTAGATCCGCTGGTACAGCGCCTGCTTCTTCCCGTTGCCATTCTCCTGGGATTCTTCGCCGCGGCTCAGGCAGCAAGCCACTGGGAATCTCTGCTCCTTTTTTTAAACTCGGTTCCTTTTGGGCTCGAGGATCCTCTTTTCGGTCGCGACATTGGCTTCTATGTCTTTCGCCTGCCAGCCCTGAGTGCCCTCTACGGCTGGTTTAGTTTCACCATGGGGGTCGTCATCCTGGCGACAGCCTTTACTTATCTCCTTTACCGGGGGGTCCAGTACGGTCCGCGAGGGCTGTTTCTCAGCGAGCGGGCCAGGGGCCACCTCCTTTGCCTCCTTGCCGTTTTCCTTCTAGTTAAGGCCGGAGGCTACTTCCTTGACGCCTTCAGCCTCCTTTATTCATCCAGTGGCGCGGCCTTCGGCGCAAGCTATGCGGATGTCTATGCCAACCTGCCTGCCCTGAGGATTCTGACTTTCCTGGCTGTCATAGCTTCCGGGCTTTCTCTCCTGCAAATCTATCGACCAGGGTTTAAGTACCTTTTCGTTGGTTTGGCAGGGTTGATCTTGGTCCATCTGGTAGGGCTGAATCTCTATCCTTCCTTTCTTCAGCGCTTTCGGGTCGTGCCCAACGAGATCAACGCAGAGAGGCCCTTCATCACGCGTAGCATCGAGTTCACGCGGCGCGCTTATGGCCTGGACAAAGTTGAGAGCAAGGACTTTCCCGCCGAGGAGCAGCTCACCGCTGCCGATCTCAAGCGCAACGACGCAACCATCAAGAACATACGGCTCTGGGAACACCGTCCTCTTCTCGCGACCTATGCCCAGCTCCAGGAGATCCGTACCTATTATAAGTTTGTTGATGTGGATAACGACCGCTACCTGATCGATGGCACCTATCGCCAGGTCATGCTTTCGGCGCGGGAGCTCTCCCATCAGCATCTCCCTAGCCGCATCTGGATCAATGAGCACCTCACCTATACACACGGCTATGGCGTGGTTTTCGGGCCGGTCAATCAGGTCACCCCGGAAGGCTTGCCGGAGTTCTTTATCAAGGATATCCCGCCGGTCTCAGTTGGGCCGCTTAAGATTACCCGGCCAGAAATCTACTACGGTGAGCTGGCCAACGATTATGTCTTTGTAAAGACCAAGGCCCAAGAACTCGATTATCCTGCGGGCGACCAGAACATCTACACGGCATACACAGGCAAGGGAGGCGTTCCTGTTAGCTCTTTGTGGCGGAAGTTACTCTTTTCGGCCCGCTATGCAACCCTGAGAATCGCCCTCTCCAACGATGTTACCAGAGAGAGCCGCATACTTTATCACCGGCAGATTCAGGAGCGGGTTAAGAAAATCGCTCCTTTCATTACCTTCGATCGGGACGCTTATCTCGTCATCGCCCAAGGAGGCCGCCTCTTCTGGATCATCGACGGCTATACGACCTCGAACCGTTACCCATACTCGGAACCGACACAAAGACTAGGAAACTACATCCGCAACTCGGTTAAGGCGGTTGTGGATGCCTACGACGGCAGCGTGAGTTTTTACCTCAGTAACCCCGAAGATCCGATCATCCTGGCCTACGCCAAGGTCTTTCCGGGACTCCTGAAGCCCTTGGAAACGATGCCCGAAGATCTTCGGGCTCATATCCGTTATCCCCAGGATCTATTTGTTATCCAAACTCGCATGTACGCCACCTATCATATGCGGGATCCCCAGGTTTTCTATAATAAGGAAGACCTTCTGAGCATTCCGCAAAAAGCCGTGGAGCAGCAAGAACCGGAGATAGGGAGGATGATGGGGCGAGCGACGGAACGGGAGATAGACCCCTACTATACAATCATGCGCCTCCCCGGCGAAAAGAGGGAGGAGTTCGTCCTTCTTCTCCCCTTTACCCCCAACAAGAAAGACAACATGCGGGCGTGGCTGGCAGCGCGGAGCGATCCGCCCCATTACGGCAAGCTGATCGCCCTGGATTTTCCCAAGGCGAAGCTGGTCTATGGGCCGAAGCAGATCGATGCCCGGATCGATCAAGACGCCTTCATCTCCCAACAGCTCAGCCTTTGGAGCCAGAGGGGTTCGCAGGTAGTTCGGGGAAGCATGTTAGCCATTCCCATTGAGCAGTCACTCCTCTATGTCCAGCCGCTTTATCTGGCGGCGGAGAAGGGGTCGCTTCCTGAGCTAAAGAGAGTCATCGTGGCCTTTGGCAATCAGATCGCTATGGAGGAGAACCTGGAGCTTGCTCTCCAACGCATTTTCGGTGGTCGGGCCGCACCCGTAACGGCTCAAGCGGGCCAGGTGAGTGCGTCCCCTGGGGTCGCGGGAGCGGAGAAGAGCCTGGCGCGCCGGGCCATGGAGCACTACACTCGCTCTCAGGAGTTCCTGCGCCAGGGGAATTGGGCGGGGTATGGCGACGAGCTTAAAAAGCTTGAGTCGCTCCTTAAGGAGATGCAGAAGGGGCGCTGATTATTCCGTTACCGGTTGACCCGTTTCGGAACCCCCCGGGAGATCTACGGTAGTCCGGTGAACGAGTTTGCCGATGACTTCATCGGCGCCGCGCCCCCGTCCACCTCCATATCCCCGTAAAGGGTTGCCTGTTGATTCAGAGGGGGGAGCTGTAAATTCGGAAAACGATGGCCGCGGTCTATATCGCCGGGGTGGGAATGACCAAGTTTGGGAAGAGCTCCCAGACGCTCGCCGAGCTTTTTTGCGAAGCTGCCATCAGCGCACTCTCAAGTTCGCCGATTCAGGAGGTAGATGCCCTCTACATCGGCGTCATGAATCCGGAGGAGTTTACCGGAGACAGCAATATCGCCTCGCAGATCGCGGATGCGTTGGGGGTTACCGGCTTGCCTGCGCTAAGAGTAGAAACCGCATCTTCCGCCGGCGCGGCGGCCCTCCATGCCGCATTCCAAGCAGTTGCCTCGGGATATTACCAAAATGTCCTGGTACTGGGCGGGGAGAAGATGACCCATCTCAGCACGAGCGCGGCCACGCGCATTTTAGCCGAGGTGATCGATAAGCAAGAGCGGCAGTGCGGCGCCACGATGCCTGCCCTGGCCGCTATGATCACGGAGAGATACCGAAAAAAATATCGTCTCTCCCATTCCCGGCTGGAGCATATTCTGTGCCAGGTGGCTATGAAAAACCACTTGAACGGCTCCCGCAATCCTTATGCCCAATTCCAGCAGCCGATTACCGAGAGAAGCTACTTTGCGAGCAAATTTGTCTCCACCCCCTTAAGACTTTATGATTGCTCTCCGATTACGGATGGGGCCGCGGCTGTGATCTTGACTGCGGAAAAAACCGATGCAGTCATCTCCGGCATAGGTCAAGGGACAGGGCCTTTGAATCTCCGAGAACGCGATTCCTTTACCTCGTTTCGCGCCACACAGATTGCGGCGGCCAGGGCCTACGAAATGGCCGGCCTCTCTCCCAAAGAGATCGATTTTGCCGAGGTCCATGATGCCTTCACCCCGTTTGAGATCATTTGCACCGAAGACCTGGGATTTTTTCCTCCGGGAAAAGGGGGCAATGCCGTGGAGGAGGGTAAAACCTCTCTCAACGGGCTTCTGCCGATCAATCCTTCGGGGGGGCTAAAATCCCGAGGCCATCCCGTCGGGGCGAGCGGGGTGGCTCAGGTAGTGGAGGTCGTATGGGGGTTAAGGAGGAGTTCAGGGACAAAGCTAAAGCGAGAAGCCCGGCGAGCCTTGGCCCAGAGTACCGGCGGGCTGGGCACCAATAATTTTGTTACAATCGTTGAGCGTACGGATAGCCCTGTCGTGAAAGGCCTGTGGAAGCCTTCCTCCCCTGCTCCGGTTCACCGTCATCCCTCTCCCAAGCAGCCTCGGCCCCTCACTGTCAGCGAGGAAGGTCGGATTGAGACTTTTACGATACTTTATGTGACCCCTGACGGTTTTCTCCCGCCTCTGGCCCTGGCGTTGGTTCGGGATCGGCAGGGTTCTTTGGTAATGGCCCAAGGAGAAGATATCAGTCATTTGAAAATCGGCCGAGAGGTCTATCTGCGACACCTGGGGGATCGTTACCTCTTCACTGTGAAAAGCCATCTCACGAAGGTTCGCGAGGCTTTAAAAAAGCTTCTTAGATCTATTCCACCGCTGCCTTCTAAAGGAAAGGGTCCGTCCAAGAAAGAAACTCCATGATCAAGCGCAGACCGAGCCGAATAGAGAAACGTTTCAAGTCTCTAAGGAGACTTCTGACAGAGGAGCTCAAGAGGGCCGTCATTACAGGGAAGTTCACCCCGGGCGAGAGGCTCTCCGAGGAGAAATTGGCTGCTTCACTGAAGGTCGGTCGGGTGCCCCTGCGTGAGGCCCTGCGGCGGCTGGAGGCCGAGGGATATCTAACCTTTCTCTCCAATAGCGAGATCGTGGTCAGCAAGCCTACGATAGAAGACGTGCAGGACTACTACTCCATTTTGAGTGTTTTGGAGGGATTGGCCACGAGGCTCGCCGTGGAACGGGCTCAAGCTGAAGAGATCTCTCGTCTCGGGGAACTGCATCAGCTCCTCAGGGAAGCCTATAAGAAAAAAGATCTGGAGCGTTACTTTGAGGCCAACAGCGGCTTTCATCGCTTCATAGCCGAGATTGCGCGAAACGAACGGCTGCACCGCCTGATCGACCAGATGCGCCACGAGATCCAAAAGACCAGAATCCTCGCGCTCCACCTCCCTCAAAGGCTCGATTATTCTATGCGGGAACACGATCAGATCATGGATGCCTTCCTTAAGAAGAATGCCGAACTGGCAGAAGCTACGGTGGTCAGACATCTACAAAACCAGATGGAGGCGCTCACAAAAGTACTGCATGGCTGATTTGCTCGAGGTGCGTGATCTTCGTACTTATCTTCATACCTCGCACGGGGTGGTGAAGGCGGTGGACGGGGTTTCCTACAGTGTGGCGCCGGGCCAGACGGTAGCCCTGGTCGGTGAAAGCGGATGCGGCAAGACGATGAGCGCCTTATCTATTATGCGTCTTGTTCCCAAACCACAGGGATCCATCGTAGGGGGCGAGATTATCTTTGCGGGAAGGGATCTGCTCACGCTGAAAGACGAGGAGATGCGCAGGATCAGGGGCGCGGAGATCGCCATGATCTTCCAGGAACCGATGAGCTCGCTCAATCCGGTCCTCACCATCGGACGCCAAATCACTGAGACCCTGGAGGCCCATAGTGCGGTTTCCAAGGAAGAGGCCAGGGAGCGCGCGCTAGAACTGCTGCGCCTGGTAGGAATACCCGATCCAGTCCAGAGACTTTCTGAGTATCCGCACCAGTTCAGTGGTGGCATGCGGCAGCGCGTGATGATCGCTATCGCGCTTAGCTGCAAACCCAAGCTGATCCTCGCCGATGAGCCCACCACGGCGCTCGACGTGACTATCCAGGCGCAAATCCTGGAGCTCGTGCGCGATCTAACGCAAAAATTTGGCGTGGCACTGATGATCATCACCCATAACCTGGGGGTGGTAGCCCGTTATGCCGACCGCGTTAATGTCATGTATGCGGGCAAGATTATCGAGAGCGCCGGCGCGCGCGAGATCTACGAGAATCCGCGTCACCCTTATACCCTCGGGCTTCTCCGCTCCGTGCCGCGCCTGGACCAACCGCGCAAGGCCAAACTCGATCCTATCGAAGGGCAACCTCCGGATCTCTGGAATCTTCCCCAAGGATGCAGTTTCTTGCCGCGTTGCAGGTTCGCAGTTGGGAAGTGTGGCCAGGAGGTTCCACCGCTGCGAGAGGCGGGAGATAGCCACCGCTCTGCCTGTTGGGTGGCGGAAACATTACAACAACAAACAGTTTTGAGTTCTTAGTTTTTAGTTATGGCCCAAACTCAAAATTCAACACTCAACACTCAAAACTCCATCCTTGAGGTGCGCGGCCTGAAGAAGTACTTTCCGATATACAGCGGCCTTTTCGCTCAACGCGTCGAGGGCTGGGTGAGGGCCGTGGACGATATCAGTTTTTCGATCCGGCGCGGGGAGACCTTGGGTCTGGTGGGAGAATCAGGTTGCGGCAAGACAACCACCGGACGCTGCATCCTTCAGCTCGATCGACCGACCGCGGGCGAGGTCCTGTTTGAAGGCCAAAACCTGGCGCGGATGGCAGATGCGGCGCTCCGCCCTTTGCGCAGGCAGATGCAGATTGTCTTTCAAGATCCCTATAGTTCTCTTAACCCGCGCATGACCATAGGCCAGATTCTTAGCGAGCCGATCCGGGTTCATCGGATTTCTCCGGACGGGCGTCGGTATGAAGACCGGGTTGCGGAGCTGCTCTCAGTGGTTGGCTTGAATCCGCTCATGGCCGGCCGCTATCCTCACGAGCTGAGCGGTGGCCAAAGACAGCGGGTTGGCATCGCCCGCGCCCTGGCGCTCGAGCCAAAGTTTATCGTTTGTGATGAGCCCATCTCTGCACTGGATGTTTCCATCCAAGCCCAGATCCTCAATCTCCTGGAAGAGTTGCAGGAGCGGTTCGGCCTCACCTATCTTTTTATCGCGCACGACCTCTCCGTAGTGCGTCATATCAGCGATCGGATAGTGGTGATGTACCTGGGCAAGGTGGTCGAGATCGCCGACCGCCAGGAGCTTTATGAAAATCCACTCCATCCCTATACCAAGGCGCTCCTATCAGCTGTCCCTATTCCCGACCCCCTGGTCGAGGCCAAGCGCGAGCGCGTTGTCCTGGGAGGTGAAGTGCCGAGCCCCTTAAATCCCCCGCATGGGTGTATCTTTCACTCCCGCTGCCCCATTGCTGTCGAGGAGTGCAGCCAGAGGGTTCCTGAGATAAGAGAGGTCAGGCCAAATCACCGGGCCGCCTGCATCCGCGTGTAAGAGGCCAAATCAGCCCTTGACAGCTCAAAGGCAGATGAAATAGGTTTTAAGTTGCAAAGCGGCCAGAAAGCGGTGGCCATGAGTTGGATGGACTACGGCAAGATCAAAGAGGGAGGTCTCCAATGAGAACGTCGAAGAAGGTCAGCTTGAACTTGTGTCGTGCAATGGTCTTAATGATTTCGCTCGTCCCGCCGGTTTTCCAGGCTACGGCGCAGGCTGCGGAGAAAGAGAAGCCGCGCACTGGAGGGGAACTGGT
>MGRY01000092.1:0-4521 GCA_001799045.1 Deltaproteobacteria bacterium RIFCSPLOWO2_02_56_12
GTACTCTCTCGCCCGTTTGTACTCTCTCGCCCGTTTTTTCTTCTTTCGGGACATAAAGAACGGTGAGGGGAAGACGCAGCTGGTTACAAAATTCAGCCGCAGATTCCATGGCGGAACTGGCCCTTTGACTCCCATCATAGGCGAGCAGTGGCCGTTCGATCTCTTTGAATCTCTTAGTGGAGACCAAAACAGGACGGGGACACTTACGGGTTACGCTCTCTGCCGTTCCCCCCAAAAGACCCGTGGAGAATTCCTCGTTGATCCCGCGGTGGCCCAACACGACCAGATCTGCCACCTTGGAGCGCTCGCAGATTTCGTTGGGGATGATGCCCATGTCAAGGAAAGTCTCGAACCGTATCCCCCTCTGTTTGCAGCGCTGGCTGAATTCTTCGAGGATCGCCTTTCCCCTTTCTTCTAATACCTCGCGCATCTTGGTCGAAAAATCCAGGTAGGGTTCAAACCCCAGGGAGCCGGATATGTCATGGAAGAAAGTCCCCTCTATGGAAACCGTGTCGATCACGTGCTGACCAAAGAGAGCTCCGTTGAACTTTTCAGTCAGCCAGAGCCCGTAATCCAGAGCTGCCCTAGAATGATCCGAACCATCGAGCGGAACCAGAATATTCTTGATCATCTTCTGCTCCTGATGCTTCGCGCGGCATAGTCTAGCGATCTGGCCTCAAGACATTGCAGCGGGTCTGAGAAAAGTTGTTCTATTTTCCAGCCCTCCTTCTCCCCCCGGATAACATACCAAGCCACCTTTTTTTTGCAAGTTATACTTTTCTGCGCCCAAGGGGGGTTTACACGCGAGCGCCGATAAGAGATAATGTGAATCGAGCTGCCGAAATGGGACAAGGGAAGCATAAATACGAATCCCTGCTTCAAGAGCTTATAGCGAGGGCAAGGACGCTGAATATCGACGTCCGCACGGAAAAATTGCTTCGCGAAGTGGGGTATCGCGTCCATAGCGGCCGCTGCCGGCTAAAAGGGCAGGAGCTAATCATCATCGATCGCGACGCCCCGCTCGGCGAACAGGTGGATTTCCTAGCCGGTGAGCTGAAAAGGCAAGAACCTGTTTGAGGCTCGGCCGCTTTCTGATACTGGATTGCTAAAGGCCGGTTTTCTACTGGACCCGAATCTTCTTCGCCGCTTCGATCCCCAGCGAGAATTCATCCTTTTCGATCTTCAGCGTCATGATTCCCAGGGAAGGGGCCACATCCACAACCTGAAACTCAACCCCAGGGACGAGACCGTGCTGCTGTAAGAAGCTGAGCAAGCGGGCATCTCTTTCCCCCCCTTCGGTAACGCACCGGAATACCACTTCGCTTCCGGGGGCTACGCGATCCAGCGGCAAATTTTTATGAGACAGGGAACGTCCCTCGCCGGGAATGGGGTTGCCGTGCGGACAGGTAGTAGGATGGTGCAGGAGTTTGGCTAATTTTTCTTCTACTTCTGATGAGATCGCATGTTCCAGGCGATGTGCTTCCTGATGCGCCTTTACCCAGTCCAGTCCCAAAATGTCCGTCAATAATCTCTCCGTCAAGAAATGACGCCGTAGGATTCTCTCGGCCACCCTTTTCCCCTTGCCGGTCAGGTGGATCTCTTTTCGACGTTCTACTCTGACGTACCCCTCTCTCTCTAGTCGACGCAGGGTGCTGAACATCGTTGACGGAGAGACCTCCATATCTCCCGCCACCCTGGCTGCAATAACGGGCTGGGACTCCTCCCCTAGGACATAAATGGCCTTCAGATAATCTTCGAGGGCCGGTGTAATCTTGGCGTCTTCCATAGGCTTGACAAACTTAATTAATTCGACTATACGAATATTTATAATTCAATGGACCAAACTTATAAGTAGCCGGAGCCGAAAGATGCCTCATTGTTACTATCTTATTTGAGTCGTTCATCAAGATCAAGAGAGGAGGAAAAGATGAAGCGTTTAATCGAAAGAATCATTAGGACAGGAACCATTCTAGGCGGGTTTCTCTTTTCATTCATCCTGCCGCAAATACTCCCTGCCCAGGAACGGGTGGTCATTGCCATTCAGCCAACACTATCCAGTGACGAGATGCTAACCAAATCCAAACCCCTTCAGAAATTCCTCGAGCAGAACTTGGGGGATAAGGTTAAGGTGGATATCTATGTGCCGAGCAGTTTTGCGGCAGTCGTAGAGTCTCTGCGCTTCGGCCATGCACACGTCGCTTTCATGTCTGCTTGGCCCGCCCTACTGGCCGTGCAGTTAGGAGGGGCCGAGGTGGCCTTGGCCGAGGTGCGCCAAGTGCTTCACGGCAAGGAGAAGGTGGAGGCCCCGTACTATTATTCCTACTGGGTAGTGCTGCCAAATTCACCTTACCAGAACCTTCAGTCTTTGAAGGGCAAGAGTGCCTGCTTCCCCAGTCCGATATCCACCTCGGGATACGTGGCTCCGATGGGACGTTTAACAGAGTTAAACCTTCTGCAGACCCCCCAAGGTAAGGAAACCGATCCCAAAGCTTTCTTCAAAGAGGTCCTTTTCGGTGGCGGGTACGGACAGTGCTGGCAGGCGCTAAAACAAGGACAGGTGGACGCGACGATCATCGCCGGCGACGTTCCGGAGAAACTTTATAACGAGGTGCTTAGCTCTACCCGGGTGCTTGAACAGCAGGGGCCCATCCCCTCTCACGGGGTGGTTTTCAGCAAAGAACTTAAGGAGCCCCTCCGCTCCAATGTTGCTCAGGCTATTATGAAATTGAGCAGCCCCGAGCACAGAGATCTGATGCGCTCCTTCATCTCGAGCATTTTCGTCGGCTTTAAACCGACGACCGCCGCAGAGCACTTAGGATCGCTCACACGCTACCTCAAACTGGCAAGGCTTAAATACACGGAGCGCCTGTGACCGAAATGGACAACACGGACATAGCGCTGCGGGCGGAAGGGATCTGCTTCGCCTATCGGGATAAAGAGTGGGTTTTGAGAGACATTTCTCTATCCATACCTAGGGGGAAGGCAACGATGATCATGGGGCCTTCGGGATCTGGGAAAACGACTCTAATGAAGGTCTTGGCGGGCATCTTGGACCCCCAGCGTGGCCGGGTGGAAGTACTAAATCATGAGATCGGGAAGCGAACCCGACGAAGCCTCTACTCCCTCATCGGCTATATCCCTCAACAGTTAGGACTGGTACGGAATTTAACCTCCCTAGAGAATGTGCTGATGGGTGCGCTAGGCCGGTGCGGTCATGGGAGGGTGATGCTGGGGCTCTTCCCTCACCATGAAATCGAGCAAGCGCAGGCCGCTCTGGACCTAATGGGGATCAGCGACAAGAGTTCCGAGAAGGTTTTCCGCCTGAGCGGCGGGCAGCGCCAACGGGTCGCCATCGCCCGCACCCTTTTGCAACGACCGCGAGTTGTGCTGGCCGATGAGTTTGTCTCTGACCTGGATCTGGATTTAGCTTCGGAAATACTGAGACTTATGCGCCAGGTTGCCGAACGGGAGCAAATGACCTTTATCGCAAACATGCACGAACCGCAGCTAGTTCGGGAGTTTGCCGACCAGGTTCTGCTCCTCGATCACGGAGAGTTGGTGCGCGGCCTACCCAGACATGGGCTTCAGGGACAGCCCTCAGCCGAGGTTTTCCAGTGAGAACAGACCTCTTCGTTATGGCCTTGGTTGCCATCCTTCTCAGCATCGTGCTGGGCCAGTTGGGTTTCTTTGATGCCGCCCGGCTGATGAAGGGGTTGCGGAATATGGGGACCTTGACCTTGGAGATGCTTCCTCCAGACGCTAGCGTTCTTCCGGTCGCGGGGAAGGCTCTTTGGGAAACTGTCCAAATGTCATTTGCCGGAACCATGCTGGGTTTCCTGGTATCCCTCCCCCTGAGTATTTTGGGCACAAGACACCTTTTTTCGGCGCCCCTTTCAAACCTGTCTCGCCTCATCGCCGCTGGAATCCGAACTGTGCCCGTACTGCTGTGGGCGATTCTATTCGTCATCTTAGTCGGCCTGGGACCCTTGGCTGGAACTTTCGGCATCGCGGCCTACACCGTCGGCTATCTCGCCAAGATCTACGCCGACCTTTTTGAGGGGACCGACCCTGAGGTCATGGAGGCGGTACAAAGTACCGGCGCTTCCAGGTTCCATTTGGTGCGCTTCGTGGTCTTTCCCGAGGGAGCTAACGCGATCCTAACCCAGCTCCTTTTTATGCTGGAATATAATATCCGGGCGTCTTCTATCCTTGGCTTCGTGGGCGCAGGAGGCATCGGCTTCGTCATGCAAGTCTACCTCCAAACCCTGGAATACAGGCGTTTAGCAACCGTCCTATTGCTCATCCTCTTGGTTGTTCTCATGATGGACGGGGTCGGCGCCTGGCTCCGAAAGCGCTTCCTGCTCACGGCGCACTAATAGGAGGCTCAGATGCAGCTTTTCCAGGACAAATCCCTCCACCGGCAAACTTGACCGACCCGAAACTTATGGCCAGCCTGTCACCTTTTGCTCTAAGCTTTTTGGTTTTTGCCCTCCTTAGATGAGCTTTTAGCTTTTTTTGTAG
>MGRY01000092.1:4602-5586 GCA_001799045.1 Deltaproteobacteria bacterium RIFCSPLOWO2_02_56_12
TCATCCACAACAATATGCTCCAACAGCTCCCGACTGGCATCGTCTCCAACCTCTAAGCAGGTCTTGATCCCCGGCTTGAGGACACCCAGCGCCGCTGTTTCCAGGCCAAGATCGTTTTCCAGTTGTTGCTTCACCGTGGGGCCAACCATGATCTTGTCATAACCGGAAAGGTTTGGTGTCCCTTCCAGAAAAAGGATCCGGTCGATCACGAGCTCTGCATGCTTCATCTCGTCAAGAGATTCCTTCCGGCTAACCTCGTACAGCGCTTCATAGCCCCAATTTTCGCACATCTTGGCGTGCACGAAGTACTGGTTTATTCCCGTCAGTTCTTTCCGGAGCACATCGTTTAACACCTTAATCACCTGGGAATTTCCCTTCATGACTCTCCTCCTTGCTTTTGAAGCCCCGACCCCATATCGAGGGCTTGCCTAATAGTTTTTTCTGACAATACCACGGCAGTCTAAGACCCATCAATGGCTGACAAAAAATGCTGCGACTAAAGCTGGATTAAATCTCAAACAGGCTCCGGGCATTATTACTGGTAGCTTCTGCCACTTCCTCTAGACTGATGCCCCGCACTGCGGCGATGGTCTGAGCCACGAAGCGGACATGGGCCGGCTCATTGCGTTTCCCTCGATGAGGGACCGGCGCGAGGTATGGCGAATCCGTCTCGACGAGAACTCTATTTAACGGCAACTTCCGCACCACATCTCTAAGGGAATCTGCGTTCTTAAAGGTGATGATCCCGGTAAAAGAGAGATAAAATCCCATATCCAAAATTTCCCTGGCGGCCTCGTAGTTTCCGGTAAAGCAGTGGACGACTCCTCGGAGGTCGCCCTTTCCCTCGCGCCGGAGAAGCTCAACGACCTCCCGTTGCGCCTCACGATTGTGAACTACCAGGGGGAGTCCGGTCTCCCGCGCCATATGAATAAAGCGGCAGAAAAGCTCGATTTGAATTTGCCGGGGGGAGTGGTTGTAGTAAAA
>MGRY01000092.1:5598-11446 GCA_001799045.1 Deltaproteobacteria bacterium RIFCSPLOWO2_02_56_12
GAGTGGTTGTAGTAAAAATCGAGGCCGGTTTCACCGACGGCGACGACTTTAGGATCGGCAGTGAGATCTTTAAGCCGCCGGAAATCCTCTTCGCTTACACCTTTGGCGTCGTGAGGATGCATACCCACGGTAGCGAAAAGCCCGGAGAAAGAGCGCGCTACGGCAATCGCGGCCTCATTGCTGGAAAGCTCTCCCGCGCCGCCCACTACAACAATCTTCTCTACGCCCGCGGCATTTGCCCGTTCGATCACATCGTGCAGGTCGGCAGCGAACTCAGAACCCTGGATATGAGCGTGGCTGTCAATCAACATTTTATGGAGAAAACTTACTTCTTAGGCTCGGTCTCGATGCGCGGGAAAAGCGCCTTGGGCGGTTTGACGGTATGCCCCGGAGTGAAACATGCGCCCCATGCCGCATCCGGCTTGGCCGTGGCTGCCGTGAGATTGAGAAGGTCGCGCAGTTGGTCCGCCGTGTCCGGCAGAAACGGCGCAAGCAAACGAGCGAGAGTTCTTAGAACTTCAAGCATGTGATGCAACACTTCACCCACCCGAAATAGTTTGTCTTTGTCTGGGTATTTCATCAGTGTAAACGGTGCTGTTCGAACGATATAGCGATTAGCATCATCGAGAGCGGACCAGAGGGACTCCAACGCGCGATGAAACTGGAGCTCCGCCATGTAGCCCTTAAGCTCCTCTTCCGCCTGCGCGAACTTACTGTACAGTGGCCGATCGTCTATCGCCCACTTCGGGCCCAAGGGCTGCACTACGCCATCAAAATACTTTTGCTGCATCGCCAAGACACGGCTCACCAGATTGCCCAAGTTGTTGGCCAGATCGGCATTGTAGCGGCCAATGAGGCTCTCTTCACGAAAGTCGGCATCCTGGCCAAAGACGCTCTCGCGCAACAGGAAGTAGCGGAACGCGTCCATGCCGATCTTCTCTTTCATCACCAACGGAGATATGACGTTACCCAGGCTTTTAGACATCTTTTGGCCTTCCACGGTCCAGAAGCCGTGCACGTTGAGATGCTTGTACAGCGGTAGCCCGGCGGCCATGAGCATGGTCGGCCAGAACACACCGTGTGGCTTGAGTATATCCTTGCCAATGAAGTGTTGCGCTTCGGGCCAGAATTTCTCAAAGGCCGCTTCGCCCTTGTATTTGAGCGCGCTTACATAATTGATAAGCGCATCGAACCACACATAAGTCACGTAGCGCCGATCAAAAGGAATCTCGATACCCCAGGTCAGACGGCTCTTAGGGCGAGAGATGCAGAGATCGCCGATAGGCTCGCGTAGCATTGCCACTACTTCGTTTCTGAATCCCTCCGGCCGGATAAAGTCTGGGTGCTCTTTAAGGTGACGCAGCAGCCGGTCCTGATATTTGCTCATGCGGAAGAAGTAGTTGTCTTCTTCGATCAACTTGGGCTCGGTCAAGTGATCTGGGCATTTGCCACCAACCAGTTCCTTCTCGGTATAGAAGCGCTCGCAGCCAAAGCAGTAGAGCCCACTGTATCGGTCGAAGTAGATATCCCCAGCGTCGTAGACTTTCGTCAGGAGTTCCTGGACGTAGCGGACATGATACATATCGGTCGTGCGGATAAAGTGGTCATAGGTAATCCCACATTTATCCCAGATGTCACGAAAGGCGGCGCTTATCCGGTCAGTAAACTCCTTAGGTGGAATTCCTGCCCCCGCTGATACTTCGAAGACCTTGTCCCCGTGCTCGTCTGTCCCGGTGAGATAGAACGTTTCCCAGCCGTTCGCCCGATAATAGCGTGCCAGCGTGTCGGTAATAATCATCGTGTAGGCACTGCCCAGGTGGGGCTCCGCGTTGACGTAGTAAAGGGGAGTGGTAAGGTAAATCCGCTCCATCAACGCAACCCGGCCACATGGGCGAAAAAGTTTTCCAAAGCCATCCGGCGATTGACGTTTCTCCGGATGTCCGCCTCGGCCTGGAGGGCCCGAGAAAGAAGGAAAAGGAGCCTCTCTCGAGTGTAAAGATTCGCCTGTTGCTTAATATCTCTTTCCACGGCCAGATTCGATATCCCCCGACTGCTTTCTGTAACGCGATAAATTAGAATGTCGCGATACCACCCTTTTACCCACTCGAGAAACTTTAGCGAATCCTCCCGCGCACTTGCCAGCTCCTCGGCTAAAGTCATCCAACCCCGGCAATCCCCTCGCGTGAGGGCGCCTACCTTCTCCGCCCACACTCTTGTTCTCGCCACCAGCTCTTGCGTTTCGGGGCTAACGGCCTTTCCCAAGCTCCCCATCGTCATCGCTGCCAGAAGCTCTGCCTCTTGCTGTTTCATTCCCTTCTGCGCTACCAAAAAACTGGCGACAACTTCCGCTGGCAACGGGGAAAAAGAGAGACGGAGGCAGCGGGACAACAGTGTGGGCAGAACGGCGCCCGTGCTGGTGGAAAGCAGAATTAGAAGGGACTCTTTTGGGGGTTCTTCAAGGGTTTTCAATAAAGCGTTCTGGGCAGAAAAATTCATGAGCGAGGCAGGATCCACAAGCGCGATTTTTTTCCTGCCGGAAAAAGCACGATAATTCAATTCTCTTTCCAACTCTCGGACCTGCTGGATGGAGATCTCTTTTTTTCCTGCCAGTGGCGCAACCACGCGGACATCAGGATGATTACCGCTTTGAACCTGGCGGCAGTTCGCGCACCCGCCGCAGGAATCGTAGTCTCTCTCCCGACACTGGATCGCCATGGCCAAAGACAGGGCCACGGTCCTTTTACCCACACCTTCAGGTCCCAGAAAAAAATAGGCGTGATGCAGCCGGTCCTTCGCCAAGGCCCATCTGAGAGTTGCTAACTGCTTCTGGTGACCGACAATATCGGAGAAAGTCATCTTTAAAGAGCGAATGGTGAATAGTAAATAGCGAATAGTCCCACCCTCCTACCATTCGCTATTTGCCATTTGCTATTAGCCATCTCTAAGTTTCTCATCCACAATCTTTTTGATCTCGTGGTGGACCTCCTCCGTCGGGCGAGAGGCATCAAGTACATAAATGCGCTGTGGCTCGGCCCGAGCCAGCTCCAGGAATCCCCTCCGCACCCTTTCGTGGAAATCCGCCCTCTCCTGCTCAAACCTGTCCTCCCGACTCCCACCGGATTTCAGATTCATGTTCCTCTGGGCTGTGCGCGACAGCCCCACTTCCACTGGGCAATCCAAGAGAAACGTCACATCCGGCGTGATCCCATGGCTGGCGACTTGGTTGAGACGGCGCAGCATGTCAAGATCAACTCCCCGTCCATAGCCCTGGTAGGCCAGGGTGGAATCAGTGAAGCGGTCGCACAAGACAAGCCTGCCGCTTGCAAGGGCGGGGCGAATGACCTCGTGGACATGCTGTGCCCGGTCTGCCAAATAGAGAAAGAGCTCCGTAGGGTAAGCAATCTCTACCTTGCCGGCCTCCAGGAGTATCTTGCGGATCATCTCCCCCAAGGTTGTCCCCCCGGGTTCCCGCGTGCTCAAACAGAGCTTACCACGGCTGGCCAGATAGTTGTCCAGCAATTTGAGCTGCGTGGTCTTACCTGATCCGTCACCGCCCTCGAAAGAGATCAAACGAACCATGGAAGCAGGTCAATGAAAGGTGACAAATGAAAAATGCAAACTGCAAAATTTGAATTTTTCATTTTGCAATTTGCACTTTGCCCTGTGTTAGGACGCGATTTGTTTAGGACTTCCCCTCTCCCAAGAGAAGATTGATTCCGTTAAGTAACTGAGTGCTGGTAAAGGGCTTGGTGATATAGTAATCAGCCCCTAATTTGTAGCCTCCTAAGACGTCCTCGTACTGGACCTTCGCAGTGAGAAGAATGACGGGAATGGACGAAGTATCAGGGGCGCCCTTGAGCCTTGTCAGCACCTCCAGGCCATCCATCTGCGGCATCATAATATCGAGCACAATGAGGTCCGGCTTCTGACCCTCCAGACACGTCAAGAGTTCCGGCCCGCTATAAGCGGACAACACATTGTATCCTTTACCTTCCAGAATAGTCTTCACAATAGTGATGATGTCTGGGTTATCGTCGACCACCATAATGGTCTTCTTTGTATCCATGCTCCCCCCCTAGTTGGTACTGACCGGTATGGTCACCTTAAATGTAGAGCCCTTTCCGACTTCGCTTTCAACCTCAATTTTTCCCCCGATGAGCTCGGCTAGATTTTTGCTAATGGTCAACCCCAGACCTGTACCTTCGTAGCTCCGGGCCGGAGAGCCATCCAATTGGCGGAACTTATCGAAGATCAAGGGAATGAGATCCTTGGGGATACCGATCCCGCTGTCGGACACCACAAAGGAAACGTTCCCATTTACTGCGTTCACTACGGAGAGCCTTACCTCTCCTTGATCGGTGAACTTAATGGCATTACTCAGGATATTAAGAAGGACACTCTTCAATTTTGCCCAATCGGTCTGGATGATGGGCACTCCTTCCTCAACCTCATACTTGACCTTGAAAGGCTTCCTGTTTTCGAGCGGGGCAAGTTCCCGTTGGAGTTGGTCTAACAAGGGCCTTACATCATCCCGTTTCACGAGCAGGGCGGCCTCGCCCCGCTCTATTTTTGAATAATCGAGCAGCGCGTCCACAATTGCAAGCAATCCTCGCGCATTTTCCATTAACCGCCCCATAACCTTTTTCTGCTCCTGCGTCAACGGACCGCAGGCCCCGTCGCCCAGCAGGTGACCGTAGCCCATAATCGTCGCAATGGGGGTTCTTAGCTCGTGAGAAGTACTGGCAAGGTATTCGGATTTTAGGCGATTTGCATCGGCCAGCTGCTCGGCGATGATCTGACGCCTTCTGGCCTCCGCCTGGAGCCCCTCATATTTTTTCGCATTACTCAGCGCTATGGCCGTAGCGAAGGCGACAATCTGACAAAACTCGATCTCTCTGGAGCTCAAGAGCCTGTCTTCCTGGTCAAAACCCAGAAGGATGACGCCGTGCATCTCCCCCCGAAAGGTGATCGGCACCCCTATAGACGTAGGAAACAGGGGGGAAACCAAGTTCTCACTGCCTGCCGGCTCTCCGGGAAAAAGCTGCTTGGGATGGACGTTATGCTGGATCACGGGACTCCTCTTCAAGAGGCATTCTTGGACGGTCGGATATTCGCGTAAATCGACATCTTTGCCGCTGAACTCTCCTGCTTTCTCATCACCGAAAAGGAGCCCGCGAGATGAGTGCGCGGCATCGTCCACAGTAAAGATATAAAACTTGTCCGCGTGAACTACGTGGTTAATCTTATCACCCAAGGTTTCTAGAATCTGCCTATAATCCAGAGAGGAAGGCAACGATTGTGAGAGGGTCTGAATCATCGCCATGTCTTGGGCTTCCTGCTCCGCCTTTTCCTTCAAGGCTTTTTCGGCGCGCACGACCTGCGCAAAGTAGCCGTAAAAGAGAGAGATAACGAAGAGGAAAGGAATCCTGAGATAGATGCTCGGATCTACGATCTGATGAGTGGTCCGAAAAAGGAAAAAGCCGTAGAGGAGAGTCGCCAGCACCGCAACCACCACCAACCCGCGGAAGTCCTGCCAGATCGTGCACAGGATGACGATAAGAAAATAAACGAGATAAAAATCGGTCTCTACCTGGCCGCTGATAACCAGAGATGCGGTGACAAAGATCGTGTCAAAAATTACCAGCGGAGAATAAAAGTAGGAGGAATCGAAGAGCGTTTCCTCCACCCAGTAGAGCGCAATATTGCTCAAGATGTAGACGAAGATAAAGGCGTGAACAGATGTGGGGGCGAGCCATGTTCCCTGGGATGTGATCAGCAAATAGGAACAAATGATAACTACCAGCCATCTCAGCCGGAGGACCGTTATCTTTTTCGGGACTTCAAAGAT
>MGRY01000093.1 GCA_001799045.1 Deltaproteobacteria bacterium RIFCSPLOWO2_02_56_12
CACAAGCGATTGCGCTGAAAATACACACGTTGGAAAAGGGATGGCATGACAAGGATGAAATCCTACTGCATGCCGCTTTTCAGTTGCTGGTTGATTTCATGGAGAAGGAGCATCCTGAAAGAATTGGCTGGAACGCCAACAAAATACATAGGGATGCCTGGCGAGAGATCAAGAGCCTCTACAAGTGGTGGAAGAAAACACGCCCGGCAAGGCGAAGTCCTCTGGACAACAAGAGGTTGCTCAAGCCTCCCATAAAGTTCAAGAAAATTCCCGGCTCTGAGTTTTCCCAATTAGTTCAGCCGGACAGAAAGAAGTACGCTGCCTATTATCGGGCTATGAAGAAGGATGGCCGGCTCGAAAAGCAATGGTATGAGGAAGATCAGCGAAACCTGCACCGCCTCATCGAGGTCCGAGGCTTTCTGTGGACCTGAAAATAAACGGGTGTAGAGGAGGCCGAGGCCCGCATTGAGGTTTATGAAAAGAGTGCGATCAAGACCATTCCTGGAAAGGAGATTTTTCGCCGACTGAAGCCTCGGAAAAAGAGATGAATCGTTAGCTGGTTTGCCCTTTTAAGCTCCTCAGTACCTCGTCGTAGAGGGCCTTCAAGGGAATCTTCTTAGCCTGAGCGATTCGCCTTAAGTCGTCGTATTCAGGCATCGCCCTTTTTGTCCCGTAAGGCGTTATCCGCCTACGTTTCCGCTCGAAGCGCTTCAAGAGCCGGGCGGCGAAAAATTCCCCAGCAACCCAGCACTCCCGCTAGAACCGTTGCCCCTGTGACCAGAGCCAGGATCGATAGGACGGGCGCAAGCGGGATCGAAGTCACGGTCCCAAGGAAATAAAAGCTTAGCCCCCAACTGGCCGCGGTTGCGAGAAGGGCGCCGGTCATACAGGAGATCACTCCCAAGAACAGATACTCCGCAACGACCGTGTTCACGATCTGAGAGCGCGGAGCTCCGAGAGTTCGCATCAGGATGCTTTCCTTGAGGCGCTGCGACCGGCTGCCCAGAACGGCGCCGGCAAGCACGGCAAGGCCGGTTAGGATGGTGAAAAGGGCGATGAAGCGAATCGCGGCCGAAACTCTGCCGAGTATGGAATCCAGCGTGTTGAGGACAAGTGTCAAATCAATGATGGAAACATTGGGGAAGTTTTGCACAACGGTACGTTGGAGAGCGGCTGACAGCTGAATCGAATCGGTCCGGGTAACCAGTGCGTAGAACTGCGGCGCATTCTCCAGCACGCCTTCGGGAAAAACCACGAAGAAGTTGGGCTGGACACGCTGCCAGTCGACCTCTCGGATGCTGGCAACTTTTGTCAGCAGGGGAACTCCCTGCAACTCGAACTGCAATGAATCGCCGACATCAACCTTCAGCGATTCAGCAATTCCCTTCTCCAGAGAGACTGGAATTGAGTGTTCATCGGCTTTCACTTTTCCCTGCCACCTTCCCTTTATGATCTGCTCGGTGCTGGTCAGCCGGCTCCGGTAGGTGGATCGGTATTCTCTCCGGAGCGCCCAGGGCGGAATCGTCGACCTGGGGTCCGTGCGGATCTCTTCAACCGATTTCTCCTTGACGGCGGCAAGTCGCATGGTCACAATGGGGACCTCTTCATGCAGGCGAACGTTGAACTTTCGGAAGAGGGCTGTGATGCCTTCCCTTTGATCTTTTTGCACGTCGAAGAGCACCAGGTTCGGTTCGCCCTTTCCGCTCCTTTCTTCGACCTGCTTCAACAACATGCCCTGGACGCTGGTAAGGGTCACAAGCAAGAAAGTTCCCAGGCCTATCGAGAGCATGACGGCTGTGGTCTGGTTGTTGGGGCGGTGGAGATTCGCCAAACCTTGACGCCATGGATAGGGAAGGAAATCGGGAGCGAGCTTCCTCATCAGAGTTGAGGTTCCCCTGGCAATGAATGCGAGAAGTCCGAAGGTTGCCAAAACCGCCGCGGCAAACCACAGCGCATGAAACCAGCGCTCGGTGGTCGCCCAAGCAAATCCTGAGATCGCGGCCGCGATGAGGAAGAAAATCAACCAGAGCAGAGGATCCCTCGCGCCCTGGCTCCTTTCGTAAGAGGATCGAAGCGCAAGGAGCGGAGAGATGTTCCTGAGTGACACCAAAGGAAGGAGAGAAAATAGGAGGGTAACGCCGAGGCCTATTCCCACCCCCACCAGAACCCCTTTTGGGGCAAATGAAAAAACGGAATTCACAGGAAGGAAATCCTTGAGCGCGATGGGAAGTGTCGATTGCAATGCGACACCAAGAACCGCCCCCAAACAGGAGCCCGCCAGCGCGATGAGCATGGCTTGAATCACGTAGACGATCACGGTTTCTCCGGGTCTGGCGCCGACGCACCGGAGCACCGCCACAGAGGGGGTCTTTTCTTTTGTGTAGACGTGGATGCCGCTGGCAACGCCGACACCCGCGAGCAAGACGGCGACGAAGACCGCCAGATGCAGGTAGCGGGAGAGATTCTCCATCGAGCGGGACAGGGCCGCCGTTCGCCGGTTTACGGTGTCGGCCTCCAGATGCAGGCGCAGAAGCTGGGGCGAGATTCTTTGGACGATTTGATCGACGTCCACGCCTGAATCCAGCCTGAAGTAGGCTCGGTATCTAACAATGCTCCCCTTTTGGAGGAGTTGGGTTTGATTGAGATGGGCGAGAGGCACATAGACGCGCGGGCTGATCAAAGAGAAGGCCAGCGTCTCTCCCGGGATCTTGCGGAGCTTTCCAGCGATGCGAAAATCCTGGTCGCCGATTCTTAGACGATCTCCCAGGCGGGCGTTGAATTGCAGCAGGAGAGTCTCATCGACCAGGGCATTGGGACCGTCCTGGAAGTTTCTGCTTGCCGACGAGGGCTCGGTTTCCAACGCGCCGTAATAGGGGAAATTGCCGGTCAATGCCCTCACCTGGACGAGCCGTGACATCCCGCTTTCGGGGAAATGGGCCATCGAAGAGAAGCTGATCTGCCGGGATTGCTCGCCGCCGAGCGCAGCAATGAAAGCTTCGGCCTCCTTGGAGAACGGCTGTCGGCTGTCGATCGCCAGATCGGCGCCAAGCAGGCTCTTTGATTGCTCGTGGATGCTGGATGCCAAATTGTCGCGAAACGAGGCCACCGCGACCACGGAGGCGACTCCCAGGATGACGCAGGACATCGAGAGGAGCAGCGTCCTCAAGCCGCGCCGCGCGTCTCGAAACGCCATCAGCCAAACCCATCTTCTGAAAACCGGATTCATGGGCGCTTGCTTTTGATCACCTAGCGGGAAGCTTCGCATCCGCTTGGGTGTCGGAGAGCATCGTTCCTCCTTTCAAGCTGATGATGCGACTGGCTTGCTCGGTCAGTTCGCGATCGTGCGTGACCAGCATCAAGGTTGTCCCGGTCGTGGCGTTCAACTCGAAAATCAGCCGCACGATGTCTCCGGCAGTTTCCGTATCGAGATTGCCCGTGGGTTCGTCGGCAAAGAGAATTTTAGGGTGGTTGATGAAAGCGCGGGCAATGGCGACGCGCTGTTGCTCTCCTCCCGAAAGCTGGACGGGATAGTGATGAAGGCGACCTTCGAGGCCGACTTGCTTCAGCAGTTCCGAGGCGCGGCTCCGCGCGTGGTTCTCCCCGCGGATCTCCGCTGGAACCATGACGTTCTCCAATGCGGTCAGCGAAGGGAGCAACTGAAAGCTTTGGAAGACAAAGCCGATAAACTGGTTGCGGATGCGGGAAAGTTCCTCTTCACTTGAGAGATGCATGGGAAATCCATTGAAAACCACCGATCCGTCGCTGGGGCGCTCCAGGCCCGCGCAGATGGCGATGAGCGTTGTTTTTCCGCTGCCCGAAGGCCCGACAATCGCGCAGGCGCTTCCCTCTTCAATGGCGAAGGAAACGTCCTTGAGGACCGTCAGGGTTTGGTCCCCGCTCTTAAAAATCTTGCATAAATGCTCTACGTTTAAGATGATGGAGTTGGGCATGGATGATCAGCGATGTCGGGAGCTATGGGACGGGAGAATTTGCACTGACACGGCCCACCGTCGCGTGATTTAACTCTAGATGTTTTATGACCCCAAGGCAACTCATCCGAAAAGGAAAAAGGACCGGGCTTCCGGCGTTAGGTTTGTTATGGCTGTTTGGCCTCTGTGCCGCTGCTCCGGCGCCTAAGATCGTCTTGTTCTTAGGCGACAGCATTACGGCTGGATACGGCATCGATCCATCCCGGGCTTTTCCGGCCCTGATTCAGAAGAAGATCGACGCGAAGGGCTGGAATTTCAAAGTCGTCAACGCCGGCCAGAGCGGCGACACAAGCGCCGGAGGTCTAAGCCGGATGGATTGGCTGCTAAGAAATAAAATTGACGTTCTGGTCCTCGAGCTGGGCGCCAACGATGGATTGCGTGGCCTACCAGTCGAGGTTACGAGAAAAAATCTTCAGGCGATCATTGACCGGACCAAAGAGCGATATCCGAAAGCGAAGGTGATCGTCGCGGGAATGAAAGTGCCTCCCAACATGGGGCCCGTTTACGGTCATCAGTTCCAAGCGATATTCCCCGACCTGGCAAAGAAGAATAAGGCCTTGCTTATTCCTTTCCTATTGGAAGGCCTGGGTGGCGTGCGCGAACTCAATCTACCCGACGGCATCCACCCGACTGCCAAAGGCCACGAAATCGTTGCAGCCAACGTATGGAAGGTCTTGGAGCTTGTGCTATCTTGACAAAAGTGTGAATCATACTGACCGGTATTCTCAATACTTAAGTGTTTTTTCCTTAATGCTCCTCAGCACCTCGTCGTAAAAAACCTTCAAAGGTATCTTTTTTGTCTCAGCAATTCGCTTCAAGTCTTCGTATTCAGGCGTCGCTCTCTTTGTCCCGTCCGGTTCTTCAATAATTTTAACCTTCACTGTGCCGAAGCGGGTTTTTACCTTTTTCAATGCGCGCTTGAGGATCATCCGGTTCACCGGATAGTAGCGTATGCCGATTGTTGATGTCTCACGGAAGATGATTCCCGAAAGCTTCTCTCTTAGCGGAGGCTCAGCGATAACACTGAGCAGCGTTCCGGGCCGGTTTTTTTTCATTTGGATCGCCGACAAAAAAACGTCGCGTGCCCCTGCGGCGAAGAGGCGATCGAGAACGTAATCGTAAAATTCCGGGTTCATGTCGTCGATATTGGTCTCCATGACCAGCATCTCCTCCTGTTTCCACGGCGCCTCGTCCGCGCCAAGAATCAGGCGAAACAGGTTCGGTCTATCCGGGAATTCCTTTTGGCCTGCGCCGTAGCCGATTTTTTCAATGGTCATGCGCGGCGCTCCGCCGAAATGCGATCCCAAGGTAGCAATGATTGCAGCTCCCGTAGGCGTTACCGTTTCTCCGTTCAGGTCGACCCATTGGACCGGAAGACCTTTGAGGAGTTCGAGTGTCGCAGGGCCGGGGAGCGGCAATGGGCCGTGTCGAGAGCGAGTCACCCCTCGCCCCAGAGGGATGCGCGAGAAGTGAAAGGAATCGATCTTCAGATGATGGATCGCTATGGCTGCGGAGAGGATGTCCACGATAGAGTCGGTGGCGCCGACTTCATGAAAGTGCACTTTATCGGGAGCGACACCGTGGATTTTTCCTTCCGCCTCGGCCAAGCGGGTGAAGATTTTAAGACCCTTTTCTTTGACCTCGGGATCAAGCGCGCTTTGCCGGATCAAGTCTCGAATCTCTTTCCACGGCCGCTCGGGTTCTCTTTTAGCGCAAATCACCCGAAAGCGAGTCGCGCGAATCCCGTAAACGGTTTTTTTTGTGACCTCGAGCCGGTAATTGAGCCCGGGAAGCTTTTTTAACTCTGACTTGAGTCTCTCCAGCGGCAGTCCGACATCGAGCAGCGCCCCCACGAACATGTCCCCGCTAACTCCGCCTATCAGATCACCGTAAGCAATTCTCATTGGTTATGTCCTGCCCTCTTTCGGGGAACGCGCCTTCGGCTGCGGCCGAT
>MGRY01000094.1:0-6618 GCA_001799045.1 Deltaproteobacteria bacterium RIFCSPLOWO2_02_56_12
CAGGGAGCTCGGAATCAAGATTCTTGACGTCAAAGAGGTCCCGCTGATCACGGCTATGCTGATGACGACTCGTTCCTTTATTAAAAGGGACGAGGAGGCAGTCAGGCGCTTTCTCAAGGGATACCTGGCTGCAATCCATTTCTATTTGACCCGCAGGAACGAGAGCATCGCCATAATCAGAAAATATTTCAGCGGTTCGGACCCGACGGTTTTGGAACGCATGTACGATGCCTTTGCGGCACAACTGGAACCGCTTCCTGCTCCCAATAGAGAAGCGGCGCAGGCCCTGCTTGATCTCGCTTCGGTAATGGAATTAAAATCCAAGAACATCAATCCGGCCGATTTATTCGAGCCGCGTTTTCTGGAAGAGCTCAGGGCCAGCGGGTTTATCGACAAGCTTTACACCGAGAAAGTCAGCTTATAGGAAGGACAAAGCCATCATGAAATACACCAGCGACGAAAGGATAGATACGTACCGAAAGTGGCAACAATCGCAGAAAATCCCTATCAACACCGGTTTTTTAATCGAAGACGTAAGGAAGATCGAGGTCGCGCCCTGGGACCACAAGGGCGGGCTGGGGGCATTTATCAACCTGGACGGGACCGGAGAGACCAACGATGCCTATGTTTGCGAGATCCCGCCGGGGAAACAGTTGAAGGTCCAAAAACATCTTTACGAAGAGATGGTCTTCATTCTCGACGGTCACGGCGCTACTTCGGTATGGCAGAAAAGCGGCAAGAAGCACACCTTCGAGTGGCATCCGGGAAGCCTGTTCGCCGTTCCGTTGAATTGCTCGTACCAGCTCTTCAACGGGCAGGGAAACGCCCCGGTGAGGTATTTTGCCGTTACCAACGCGCCTTTCATGATGAATGTTTTTCATAACCTCGATTTCATTTTCGACAACGATTTCGCCTTTACCGACCGTTTTTTACCCGAGGACGACGAATACTTCAGCGGCAAAGGCCAGCTTTGGGGGCGCAAGATGTCGGTCAATTTCGTTCCCAATACGCGGGATTTTCAGCTCTACGACTGGAAAGAACGCGGCGCCGGCGGAAAACACGTCAACTTCGATCTTGCCGGCAACGTCATGGGCGCTCACATCTCGGAATTTCCCGTCGGCCGATATAAAAAGGCCCATCGCCACGGCCCCGGAGCCCATGTGACCATCTTGAGCGGGCAAGGCTATTCGCTGCTTTGGCCCGAGCACGGCGAGATGGTTCGGGCGAACTGGAAGCCGGGAAGCGTTGTGGTTCCGCCAAACCAGTGGTTTCACCAGCATTTCAATTCCGGGGCCGAGCCCGCTCGCTACCTGGCGCTACGTTGGAATAGCTGGCGCTACCGCTTCGCCGTCATTAACAGCGACACGCCGGTGGACGTCAGCCTCAAAGAGGGCGGCGCACAGATTGAATACGAGGACGAGGATCGAAAGATCCATGAGATCTTCGAGTCAGCGCTCGCCAAGGTAGGCGCGCCGTGCCATATGGGCTCCATGGTGCCCTGGTGCGCGCAAAAAGAGTCCGGCCACAGCCACAAATAGAGAATTAGCTCGAGCTTTTAACTATGGATTCCAAGCGCGCGGTCACCAGCCGTCCGGGATGGCGCAGGATGATTCTAGCGGCCGAAGGAGAAATCGGCCGGCCAAAGAGGCTATAGCGCTGTCCGTTCTTCTCCTGGCTGTTGGCCCAATCCGCAAATTCTTCGGGCGAGGGGGGATGGCCGATCTCGCGTGCGCACCTGCGCACAATAAAACCGAGCATGAGCCTATTGTTGTTGCTCTCGCCAGTCATGTTATCGTCCATCCTTCACAACAGTAAGCAGTATGCAGTCGGCAGTTGGCAGACCTCGTCCAGTTTTTTGCTGCTTACTGCCTTCTGCATACCGCCGACTGATTCCCACTAGTCGTCCATGTGCGTGGCCTTCATGTGGCGGTCGATCGTCGTGTATCCTTTCCATTGGTCCACAAACCAGTAACGGATACCAAATTCGAACCGGAGCTCTTTCATGTCAACGTCGTTCGGGTTGAAATGCTGGTGGTGCATCATGCCGGGCGGAACATGGACCGCGTCGCCCTGCTCCCACTCATGCCTCTTGCCGCCGATCTCCGAATAGCCACTCCCCTGCAGGGCATAGAGATAGGCCTCCGGGTGCGCATGGCTGTGGCTCTTGGAGTGAGGCAAATCCACAAAGATCGAGCTGATCGCCGCTGCCGTAGCCTTGAAGCCGTTCTGTTTTCCACTCCTTCCCATCAGAAAATAGGTGGCGCCGTGCTTGGTCTCGGCCGAGCGCTCGAATTGCTCCTCGTGCATGGAGATCCGCCGGCCGTCGGCGGGCCAGTATTGCGACTCTTCCGGCGGCGCCTTGGCGAGCACAGCCGCATCATTCGCCCCCGCGTCTTCGATCTGCTCTATTCTTCCCATATAAAGGAATGCTTCGAGCGGCCACGCCAGGCCTGAAATATAGGGTACCGGCTCCTTGCCGGTATTGAAGAGCTGGTGCGATGAACGATACGGAATGTGGAATATCGTTCCGCGGTGAAAATTGTAACGCTTGTCGTCCAGCACCATGAATCCATCGCCGCGCTCGATGTAAATCGCCTCCTCGCCGTGAAGGTGTTTGCCCGTATGCCAGCCCGCCGGGATTTCCGCCTTCATCAGCAGGCTGCCGCCGGTGGAAAATCCCGTCTCCGGCGCTATCATGAGCGCCGCCTTACTGTCCTGGCGCGTGCGCACCCAGTTCAAGTTTTTCCCTTTTGCCACTCGCGGGGCCTCCGACACGGTTTTCTCCAGACTTTCCGATCTCTCCAGCCATGCGGAATAAAAATCCTGCATCTCTCCTCCTCAATGTGGCGATTTTGAACGAAACGTCCGCCGTCACATTTGCGACAGCGGACTCGATGGAAACATTATTCGATGATAGAGGTCATGTCAAACGACGAGCCAGGGTCGTGGTGAAATTTTCTTACTGAATTTTTCCCCATTCCCTAACGTACATCTTGGCCAGTTCCGGGCAATCCAGGACCAGCAGGTTCTCCCAGTTCTTCTCGGCCTTTAGGGTCCAGTTATAGGAACCGGTAATCACCTTGCCCTGATCGACGACGGCAAACTTGTTGTGGTTTCTTCCCTCCGGAGCAACGGGCTGGACGCGGACGCCTGAAGCCGTGAGAAACTCCACGATCGTGTTTTCCCTTTTCTCCTTGCTCTTCGCCGCATCGATCTTGACGCTCACGCTGACGCCGCGCGCGGCGATTTTCACCAGCTCTTCCGCCAACGCCCGGTTATCGAAGCCGTAAAGGGCCAGCAATAAGGTCGAGCGCGCTTGACGAATCTCCGCTATAACCGCAGCGCCGATACTTCCCTGGCTGTGGAACAAGGCCTTCACTTTGCAGCTTGCGGTCTCGTCGGCGTATGCCGGCAAAACCACCAAGAGCGCAAGCAAAAAAAACAGGGCGTAAAACGATCTTCTCATCTCGGCCCCTCCCGGCCCCATTTCCCTGGCCCAATCGTAGATGACTTTGCCAACCGACGCAAACCCGATTGCTAAACCGCTGCGCCTACGATTCACCAAGCCGTCGCAATCGAGGGCGCAAAAAAAACAGCGCTACCATGGCGACAACGACGATAGCGGAGCGCACGAAAGACCTCCCATCCCCTAACCATCTCGCGCCATCTCTTCTCTCTTCATCCTCTTCATTTTCTCTCCCCTGCGCTCAACGCCCGTAAAGGGATTGAATGAACCCTTTCTGCTCCAGCTCCTTGACGAATCTGTTATCCATGAAATCCTGGACTTTGGCGTTCGCCGCCTGCGGGTTTCGCTCCCTGATAAAGTCGAGAACCGTTTGAAGCCCGGCCTCGCTCACATAAGGGACTTTGGGAATCACGCGCCCGACGTAGTAGTCGTAGCTGGCATTGAGAACATCGAGGTCGTCGGTCCGCATGTACTTCTTCAACACCTTTAACGTGAATTCCCGGTGGCTCCTGGCATAGTGGATTCCCGCGACGAAGCCCCTGGTGAAACGGCTCACCATCTCCGGGTTTTTTCGGATCAGAGTCCGGGTGGTGATCAGGGACGCCGCTTCGTACGGGATATTGAGGTCCGTGAGGTCGAGCAGGGCACGGAAGCCGAGTTTTTGCGCGGCGACATAGGCCGATGGAGTCAACACTGTCGCGTCGACAACTCCTTGCTGCAATGCGGCAATCCTCTCCGTGTCGCTGCCGATAGTGATGAAGCTTACCTCCCGCTCGGAAAGCCCCAACTTCTGCACGGCGAAGCGGGCTGCCAGATCAGAATCCGTCCCCGGGCGGCTGATGGCAAGTTTTCTTCCCTTGAGCGTGGCGGCGCCGGTGATCTCTTTCTTGGTTACCAAATAGAAAGAAAGGCCGGGGGCGGCGGTGGCGATCAGGACCGTATCGATACCTCCGATCCTGGCGAGCACGGAAGAACTCGCTCCCAGGGCGGCAAAGTGCGCCTCTGCGGCCACCAGCGCGTTGATCGCCGTGGTGCTCCCGCGCAGAAAAACCACATCGACGTCCAGCCCCTGCTGGCGGTACAACCCCGCCTCGCGCGCGACCCAGAAGGCGGTGAGATTCCCCCCTGAGGAGCCGAAGGCAAGTATTGCCCGCTCGCTCTTTTGTCCCCACGATTCCAGCGGATAAAAGAAGAGGACCGAGAAAAAAACCAGACCCGTGCACAAGATTTCCGATAATCTCCGCAGCTTCATTTCAATTTCCTCCCCGTAACCGGCTTCAGGCGGTTTCCAAGAATTTATAATAGCTCCTTCTCCCTGATCGTGACATCTTACCTCCTCGGGCCGAAGATCTCGTCGAACTCTTTGACGTAACGGTTAAGATCCAGAGTGATTTTGGGGGAGATCGGGTGGACGACAAGGTGGGCGGGGTCCAGAGGAGAATCTTTCGGCAGGATACCCGGAAAGGCCGAAGTATTGCCGTTTTTATAAACTTCGGTCTGCCCCTCTTTCGAAATCAGGAAGTTAGCCAGTAAGCGCGCTGCATTGGGATGCGGGGGTGCGGCAGAAAATCCCAGTTTTGAGACACTGACGATGATCGGCCTGGTGGTGCGCACCCAGTCGATCGGCGCCCCGCTCTTTTTCATGGCTTCGGCCCGATGGCCGAAGGTAAGGGAAAGCGCAAATTCGCCGGCGGCCATCAACTGCGTAACCTGGGTATGTCCTTTGGCCCAGCGGATCTCCTGCCGGGCGAGACCGCCGAAAAGTTTTCTTGCCTTCTCCTCCCCGAAGTATTCCATCATCGCACCCAACCAATCGAACTCTTCGGGGTCCATCCCTATTTTCCCCCTCCATTTCGGATCGCTCAAATCGGGCCAATCGTGCGGCAGCTGCTCTCTTGGCACCATCTTGGTGTTGTATCCGAGCACGAAATGGTTGATATGGAGTCCAACCCAGTATCCGTTGGGATCCTTAAATTTGGCATCCATAACCCCTGCTCCAGGGACGCGATAGGGGGTGAGAACGTTTATGCGGTACATCATCGGAAGAATCTGGCTGTTGACCACATCGAAAAGAATTTTCCCCGCCTGCTTTTCCGTCGAGATGCGGTTGAGCATCCTCTCGTCCGAAGAGCGAATGAGGTCCACCTTGATGAAGGGATATTTTTTCTCGAAGGCATTCGAGACCGCCTGGGCCATGCCCAGATTGGAGCCCGAATACCAGACGACGCGCCCCTCGGCCTTCGCTCCGGAGACGAGGTCGGCTTCCTGCGCCTCCGCGCGAACCGACAGCGATGCCATGAGCAATAAGGCTGGCAATAATACCCGGCGCCGCACATTCATAAGAGCCATCTCCTTTCATTCACCGTTCTTTAGTCCCTTTTTCCGCAAGAACTCCCGAACCAGATCTTTTACCACGCGGTGCTCGCCGTCCACCTGGTAGTTTAATTGCCTCATTTCCGCCACCGAGATCAAGCCCCCAAGCGACTTGAGGGCGATGCGGATCTCCGGAGAGCGCGTCAGGGTTGCGCGCCGGACTATAGGGACCGCATCATAGGGCGGAAAGTAGTGGCGATCATCCGCCAGCTGAACGAGATCGTGGCGGGCAATCAGCCCGTCCGTGGAATTTCCCGCGATCAGATCCACCTGGCGCTCCACCAGCGCGCGGTAGGTCAGGGAGAGATCCATCTCGCGCAGTTCCGTGAACTTGAGTCCGTAAGCCCGGACAAATCCCGCATAGCCGTCGGGCCGGGACATAAAATCCTGTCCGAAGCCGGCACGCCAGTTCGCAGCGTACGATGCGGCATCGCTGATCGTTTTCAGTTTAAGCCGGCGCGCATCCTCGCCCCGAACCAGGATCGCAAAGGTGTTATTAAAGCCCAGCGGCTCGGTCCACTCGATGGCGAATTTCGAGCCATATTCCTCCTTCACCCGGCGGTACACTTCTCCGGGATCGCTCACCGGCGGACGTTTAAGGATGGCGGTAAGGGCGGTGCCGGTGTATTCCACATAGGCATCAATTTCCCCGGCCACCAGCGCCTCGTGCGCGAGGTTGCCGCCGAGATCGAAACGCCGGTCCACGCGGAGGCCGGTTTTTGATTCGATGACCTGAGCCACGATCTCCCCCAGAATGATCTGCTCGGTAAAGTCCTTCG
>MGRY01000094.1:6634-7246 GCA_001799045.1 Deltaproteobacteria bacterium RIFCSPLOWO2_02_56_12
TCTATCCATCTTGGCCGGATAGAGCGCGACAGAGACCCATACAATCAGCCCTAAGGCTGCCAGCAGGGAGGCCCAGGCCGCTTTGGGGTTTTTAAACCAGCCGCCAACTCCGGTCTTAAAGATCTTCTCCACCCATCCCAGACCAAGATCCGCCGCCAGCGCCATCAAGGCGGCAGGCACGGCCCCCGCCAGGATCAGCGTGTTGTCATTCATCCTGAGGCCGCGAAAGATGTAACGACCCAGGCCGCCCGCGTCAATCGCCGCCGCGATGGTAGCGGTGCCGACGGAAATAACAGTCGCTACGCGCACGCCGGCAATAATAACGCCCAGTGAGAGCGGGATCTCGACCTGAAAGAGGAGCTGACGATTCGTCATTCCCATGCCGCGTCCCGCCTCACGGATCGCCGGATCGACGCCGTTGATGCCGGTGAACGTGTTGCGGATGATCGGGAGCAGGGCATAGAGCACCAGCGCCACTACGGCGGTGCGCGCCCCGATCCCGCCCAGGATGCGCACATGGAACAAATAGATGTTGAGCGGGATGAGAAAACCGAACAGCGCGAGGCTGGGCACGGTCTGCATGATATTGGCGAAGCCCAAAACCGGTTTGCT
>MGRY01000095.1:0-137 GCA_001799045.1 Deltaproteobacteria bacterium RIFCSPLOWO2_02_56_12
GCAATCTGCAGCTCGCCGGCCAGCAACGCCTGAGCCATGGTGGAGCCGCTGCGAATATAGGCGACTTCGGCCTTAAGATCGTTCTTTTCGAATAGCCCTGCCTCGCGGGCAATCCACAGAACCGCATGCGGCCCGGA
>MGRY01000095.1:298-3267 GCA_001799045.1 Deltaproteobacteria bacterium RIFCSPLOWO2_02_56_12
AGGCAAATCTGGGAAAAACTGCCGGATCTAAGGATGAGGAGAACACTATGATTCCAGTCAAAACCATCAGAACCTTCGCCGTCAACGCGAAGGAGTTAGCTCAAGCTGAAAAATTTTACACCCGGATCCTCGGCGGGGAAGTCGTCAGGAGAATCGACCCTACCGAGGAACAGCTACAACGAGGCCGCGGCAAAGAGGTGGATGTCCAGCTGGGGAATTTTCAGGTCCACATCTTTGATGCCTCCAAAGGGCCGCGTCCAGGGATTCCCCACCACACGATCATGATTCCCTGGAAGGAAAAAGAGAAAACCGTCCAGGAGCTGGAGCAGGCGGGGAGCAAAGTGGAAAACACCCGCGACCATCCGGACGGGAAGGGCTACTCTCTTTACATCAAAGATCCTGACGGAAATCTTTGGGAGCTATGGGCGGCGCCTTGATCTCCACGCTTAAGAGTCCGCCGATCCCGTTCAGCGCCCGCTTAGGGCATCGGCCTTCTCACGGGGTGATCGTGAAGCGAAGGCGACCAATAAGCTGACCGCTGGAGGTCATCGCGTCCACTTCCCAGGAGCCGACAACGTTTCCTGCGAAGTCAGATTTCCGCGAGTAAGTCCTAAATCCTCCCGAGCGCCCACCACGAATCGGCGACAGTGGGATCGTCGTCACCGATCTCCCTTTCATCTTCCAGACGTGGACGATCGGTTGCTTGAGCCCGGCGGGGGCGTACACCGCCGTATAGGCGGTAAGGCCTCCCCACTCCCTGAGAACTTCTGCGGAGATCTCTCCCCGCACAGGATCAACAGGCTCTAAACGTTCCACTATGCGGGCAACTGTCGCGTGGGCGAGTTGAAGCGGGGCTGGAGGGATCGCTACACGAACCCACCACAGAAGAGCGAGGGCCAAGGCGGAGAGTAGCCCGGTTCGCATCCATGCCCCACTCCAGCGCTTGACCCCTTCAAGGCGGAATACCGGAGCCAGGGAGACCGTTGAGAGCATTCCACTGCCCATAAGCGCCAGGAGCGGAGAAACTCCCACCAGAGGAAGCGCAACGTTTAAGGCGGCGAAGAAGGAGGTCACAAACATCGCGTGTCTTGCCCACGCATAGGGGAGCACCACCACGCGATACCAGACATCAATGGTCGTCAGAAGAGCCATTGCCACCAGCAGCAGAAAGAACCAGACGTTGACCGATGTCAGGGTGGTGCTGGCGTAGTAGCCGGGAAGGATGAAGAGAAGAAGTCCATGCGTGAGGGTTTGGATCGTGTAGTCGGCGGCGGTAATGACCAGCGTTCGGCCACGCGCTTCTAGCCCTTGTCGTAATCGGGTGAGGAGCGTGAAGAGGAGCCAGAGGAGGATCAGATAGCCGACGATCCAGCCGACGTGAGGCAACCCGCGTCTGAACACAAAGAGCGCGAGGAGCCCACCGGCCAGCGAGGCGATCGACACTCCCCACTTCTCTGCCCATCTGAGCCACGAGTTGCGTTGAGTTAGTCTCTGCCGCCGGATGAAGAGCGCGGCTATGAAGGTCACGGGCGGTTGAGCCGATCAGTTCGTCTTCGAATCACATCCACCTCCGGAAAAAGGTCAACCAGCGCTATCGGCTCCTTCTTCTTTTGCTCCGCACCCTTGCGCGTCACGATTACGGCGTCCACCGCCTTACCGCCCTGCGGGCCGGTCAGCCGAACTCACTGCATCTGGACCCCATAGCGGCGGGCAAAAAGGTAGTAGCTGATCGCCACCGTTAACAGAATCAGGCTCCAGACCACGCCGAAAGCGGCCAGCTCGCCGACCTGCGCATTGTCCCATAACTCGTAGATAGCGACGGAGACGACGGGAGTGCGCGGACTGACCAACAAGACCGACATGGAGAGCTCCTTGGCGGAAAGAAGAAACACAAATACCCAACCGCCAAAAAAAGCCGGCGTCAGCAAAGGCAGGACGATGCGCCGCATGCAGTTAAACCAGGAGGCGCCGGAAGCATAGGCGGCATCTTCCAGCTCCCGGTGGAGTTGCAGCAGGCCGGCGTGCGTGTATCGAATCCCGTAAGGAATATAGCGTGTCACGAAAGCAATCAGCAAAATCCACAGCGTGCCATAGATGGGAATCGGCACAACGAGATAGAAACGCAAAATGGCCAGACCCATTACGATGCCGGGAAACAAGAGCGGCAATGTCGTGAGTAGATCGAGCAGCCAGCGGCCGCGCAGCTTCGTACGCACCAGAATCCAGGAGGCGATCATTGTCAGCCCCATCACTACGGTCGCGCTGCCAAGACCGAGGAGGACGCTGTTTTTGATGGAGTCGGCGATCTTCGGATAGTGGATCGCCGTCGAGTAATTGCGCAGCGTCAGCCTAGAGAGAGCTTCCAGCGAGGGCTGCATGTAAAACGGCAGCAGCGAGGCCCAAAGGACGATCAGAAACGGGAGCACCAATAGAACGAACGAATAAAGCAGCAGCGTCGCACTGGCGACAAAACGCCAACGGCCAAGCGAGATGAGCCTGGGACGATAGCCTTTGCCGGTGATCGTCTGGAACCGCGCGGGCTCGCGCGTCACGCGAAAGTAAAAGTACAAAGTTCCGGCGACGATGAGCATCAACAGCACGGAGAAGGCGCCCGCGCTGCCATAGTTCGGAGGCATTCGCTGCGCGTCCAGGAAGATCGATGTGGTAAGCACGCGGATGTCGCCCGGAAGTCCGATCAAAGCGGGAATCTCGAAGGCCTCGAAAGCGCGAATAAAGATCAGCAGGACGACGGAGAAAAAGGCCGGCAGCATCAACCGGAGGGAAATGCGCCGCAGCGTCTGCCAGATTCCTGCGCCGCTCGCCGCCGAAGCTTCTTCCAAAGAGGGATCCATCGAGCGAAATGACGCCGCGAGCATCAAGAACACGAGGGGCGACCAAAGGAGCGCCTCGACAAAAATCATTCCCCACAAGGAATAGACATTGACAATCGGCTTGGTTTGATTGAGAAG
>MGRY01000095.1:3292-5904 GCA_001799045.1 Deltaproteobacteria bacterium RIFCSPLOWO2_02_56_12
CCCGCCTTACCCAATAGCAGGAGCCAGCCGATGGTGTAGAGAATGAATGGCGTCCCGAATGATGCGAACGCCGTGAAATAGCCCAGGCCGCGCAGGGGCGTATCCGTCCGCGTCACCACCCAGGCGACAATCCCGCCGACAAGAGTCGCCAGGACCGCGCTTCCCAGAGAAAAACAGAGCGTATTGAGCAGGGGGCCGGCCAATTGGAAGCCGCCCAGGAGATCGAGATAGTACTTCCAGGTAAACCGGTCCAACTCCCCGTTAAGCTTGGTGGTAAACAGGCTCGTCTGAACAACGGAGAATAGCGGAGGCAGAACCAGATAAGCGGTGACAACCGAAACAATAATCAACGCCCACATCTCGACGCCGATGTGGGAAGCCGCGCCTAGTGCCCGGAAATTGGCAACCGCCCGCGGCGGATCCGATCTAGAAAACGTCATGAAGCTGCGCGATGGGCCCTCGCCCGCTGGAGACGCCTTTCGCCTTTACTTTAGAAACTGACTTTGGAAAAAGTCGATCCACTCATTCCCTTTTTCGTACTGCACGTCGGGACTGACGTAGTTGGCCCGCTTGAATCGTCCCCCGCCCGGCTTTAGGTCAACCTGCCTCGCCGGCATTTCCGGATGGGCCGGGAGATAGTCCACATCTTGGAAAACTTTCTGACCTTTCTTTGAGAAAATAAAGTCGAGGAACAGCATCGCCGTATGGGGATGGGGGGCGTTTTTTGCCAGGCCGGTGCCGTTAAACGTAGCTGTCACCGGTTCAAGAGGCTGCCAGTCGACGGGGGCCCCCGCTTTGCGACTGATCAACGCATGATGATTAAAAATGTGCAGGGCGATGGGATATTCGCCGGCGATCACCAGGTCCAGGATTTGCCGGTTGCTTGCCGTGCTCTTGGCAACGCTTTGCTTTGCCAGTCTCAGCAGGTAGGCTTTACCGACCTCCGGTCCCATAGACAACAAGATATTGCCTATCATCATGGGCGCTCCGGAGCCCCGGCTCGTGGACCAGATCATCTGCCCCCTCCACTTGGGATTCAAAAGATCTTCCCATGTTTTTGGGACTTCGCTGGGCTTCACCATGCGGGTATTGTAGCCAAGGGTCAAGAAATAGAGGTTAGTCGCGCCCCAAATGCCCTGAGCGTCTTTGAGCTCTGCCGGGTACTCGGCCAGATAGGGCGAGTTAAAGCGCTGCATGATGCCTGCTTTGTTCGCCAACGTGGGCGAGGTTGTGCCGTCGATGATATCCACGTCATATCTCTTTGCCTGATACTCGGACACAGCCTTCTGTACGACGCGTTCAGTATTCCCTCTGAAGAATTCCACCTGGATAAAGGGATATTCCTTCTCGAAAGCGGCTTTGACAGGGCGCATGAGCTGGTCGACGATCAAGGTGCCGTACCAGAGCAGCTTGCCTTCCTTCTTTGCCCCCTGCTCCAGGACCTTTTGGCGGTCTGGCCCCTTCAAGAGAGCAATCTCTTCGACTGTCAGTGCTTCAGCCTGCCGCAGGAACGGAAAGGGAGCAAGCTCTATCAGCAGAATGAAAAAGGCCGACCAGAAAGTACGATATCTTAAGCACCGAACCATATCGTTACCCCTCCTTGTGCCCCGGTAAACCGCCTGGGATTATAAAAGAGGCGTTGAACAAGGCGAGCGAAAAGGCTAAACCTAGAGATCATATCCTGTCAAGGACTTTCCATGCTGTTCATCGGAGTCGATATCGGGGGAACAAAAATTCGCGGCGTTCTCTGGGACGGCAGGAAGGTCGTTCGGGCGCATGAATTTCCAACGCCAAAAAATAAAGATGACTTTAAAGAGGGGCTCATGACGCTTGTTGCTCATCTGAGTCGCGAGAAGTCTATTCGGGCTATCGGCATTGGCGCTGCCGGCATAGTTGAAAAAACAACCCTCGTTTCCAGCCCGAACATATCCTACATCAAGAATTTCGCCTTTCGACCTCTCTGGCCGCGCTCTATACGCTTGCGGGTGGATAACGACGCGCGCTGCTTTGCGCGCGCCGAGTTGCTCAGCGGGGCCGGCCGTGGGGCAAAGAGCCTATTCGCCCTGACCATCGGAACAGGTATCGGCAGGGCCTACGGCAAAAACGGAAAAATTATCAAGATAAAAAAGTTTGAGTATCCTGAACGGTGGGAAAAGGAATACCAACTCCTCCGCAATATGCCGGATGACAGGAAGCTCACAAATTTCCTCGGCGAAAAACTCTCTCCCTTGCTTATGCCATTCGACCCGGAAGCAATAGTGATCGGCGGCGGTGTGATGGAACACCGCCGTTTTTTACATAGGCTCCAGGCCGCCTTCAAGGCTCGAGGTATGAAGGCGAAAATCCGGCGTGCCACCCTCCGCAAAAACGCCGTCGCCGTCGGCGCTGCCCTGCTCTTCTAAGAAGGACGACCGCCAGTGATAACGCTGCGCCAGGGCGTCTAATCCGACCTCTTACTCCTCCCCGTACTGCTCTTTCAGTTTCGCCACCACCGCAGGATCGGCCAGGGTCGTGGTGCGTCCAACTACTGTTAGTCTACTGCTCCAAACCGCTTGATTTCTTCTAGCACCTCTTTGGGAAGGTCCTTTGGAATCTCTCCGCGTCGAGCCTTT
>MGRY01000096.1:0-294 GCA_001799045.1 Deltaproteobacteria bacterium RIFCSPLOWO2_02_56_12
GGCCATAAACGACTCCGCCTTTTTTAGCTACGGGACTTTACTGGGTGGGCTGCGGCCTGTCAACGGTGAGGATTTAAAACTTAAAGGCCATAAACGACTCCGCCTTTTTTAGCTACGGGACTTTACTGGGTGGGCTGCGGCCTGTCAACGGTGAGGATTTAAAACTTAAAAGTCCACTTGTTGTCGGCGTATCGGTCTCTGGCGAGCCGTTCGATCCTGTCCAGGGGGAGGTCCTTGAGTTCCTCCGTGGCGTGCCACGCCCGCTTCAGCGTTTGTTTGATGGTATCTGACGGG
>MGRY01000096.1:477-5109 GCA_001799045.1 Deltaproteobacteria bacterium RIFCSPLOWO2_02_56_12
GCGAGATCGCTAAAGCCCTGGATTTCGATGCCGGGACCCAGGATAGGCTCCAGGGCATTCTTCAGGCGTTGCATTATAAAAGCATTGGTCTCGGTGATGCCTTTAAGGGCTTCCCGGTCCGGGATTCTTAGAATCAGGGCATAATTCAGGCAGCCCGGTCCTTGCAGAACCGTCCCGCCGCCGCTGCATCTTCTAAGAACGGGAACACAAAGGTCTTGGCATGAAATAAGGTTGAGTTCCGAATTGACCTTGCCCGAGTATCCCAGTACTGCAAAATGCTCCCTAGGTTCCCAGAATCTTAAGATTTCATCCTCGTAGCCATCCTCCTCACACCATTGGATCAGGGCCTCCTCGCAGGCGAGATTGTGCTGTGGTGTCGGCAAGGTTAGGTCTAGAACTTTCATTCAGCGGCTGCCAATATGAACGGCTGGACAGGTCGGGAATTGAATTGATTCCATGGTTTGAATCTTGTAGATTAAACTCTGGCACAATAGGCCGGAGATCCCTAGAATACATCTTGGAAAACGTTTTGAAAAACAGAGAATCGCAAGAATCGTCCCTTATCTTGGAGAGCCTGATCACGAGGTTGCGCGAATCGGGGTTCAAAATACCCGCGACGGTCAGCACTCCCTATATCAACACCATCCCGGTAGAGAAAGAGCCTCCCTATCCCGGAGACAGGGAGATCGAAAGGCGCGTCAAGAGCTATATCCGCTGGAACGCCATGGCGATGGTGGTTAAGGCCAACCGCATCCATCACGGCATCGGAGGCCATATCTCCACTTATGCCTCCTGCGCCACGCTTTATGAAGTTGCGTTCAATCACTTTTTCCGGGGCGGTGACGGAGATGCGCCGGCGGATATGGTTTACTTTCAAGGTCATGCTTCCCCGGGCAATTACGCCAGGGCCTACCTGGAGTGGCGGATCGATGCCAAACTGCTGCACCATTTCCGTCAAGAATTGGCCGAAGGCGGTGGGCTTCCCTCGTATCCACATCCCTATCTGATGTCGGATTTTTGGCAGTTTCCTTCCGTTTCCATGGGGTTGGCTCCCATCATGTCCATTTACCAGGCACGTTTTATGAGATACCTGAAGGCGCGCGGTCTCTTAGGTGGAGAAGAGCCCAGGGTGTGGTGTTTTGCGGGAGACGGCGAGATGGATGAACCGGAGGCCACAGGCTCCTTGAGCCTGGCCGCGCGGGAAAATTTGGACAACCTGATTTGGGTTGTCAACTGCAACCTTCAGCGGTTGGACGGACCGGTCAGGGGCAACGGGAAGATCATTCAGGAGCTAGAGGCCATTTTCCGGGGCGCGGGCTGGAACGTGATCAAGGTCATTTGGGGCTCGAACTGGGAGCCGCTCCTTGAAAGCAATAAAAGGGAGCTTTTGATCAAGCGGATGGAAGAGGCGGTGGACGGGGATTACCAGAAATATTCCGTCGAGCCGGGAAGCTATACGAGAAGACATTTTTTTGGCAAATATCCCGAACTTTCGGAGCTGGCCAATAATCTCACAGACGACCAGATCCACAAGTTGCTGCGGGGCGGGCATGATCCCAAGAAAGTCTATGCCGCTTATGATGCGGCCGTGAAACACAAGGGTGCGCCCACGGTGATTCTGGCCAAGACGGTCAAAGGTTATGGACTCGGGGAGGCCGGCGAGGGGAGGAACGTCACCCATCAGCAGAAACAGCTCAATGAAAGGGAATTGCGGGAATTTCGAACCAGATTCGACGTTCCGATCAAAGACGAAGAGGTAGTGGAGGCGCCTTTCTATCGCCCCGCGCGCGACAGCGTGGAAACAAAATACCTCCTGGAGCGGAGGCGAAGCCTGGGGGGATTCCTTCCCAAACGGCGCCAGGCCGAGCGGCTGAAGGTGCCGCTGGATGCTTTCGGGGAATTTCTGAAAGAGTCCGGTCATCTGGAAGCCTCCACGACCATGTTTTTTGTCCGCATGCTGAGTAAGCTCCTGAGGGACCCGGAAATCGGCAGGCGCATTGTCCCGATCATTCCTGATGAGGCGAGGACCTTCGGGATGGATGCCCTGTTCCGTCAGGTCGGTATCTTTTCGCCTAAGGGTCAATTGTACGAACCGGTGGACCGCGAAACCCTGCTCTATTATCAGGAGGCGGTGGACGGACAGATCCTGGAAGAGGGGATCACAGAGGCGGGATCGATGTGTTCTTTTATTGCTGCCGGAACCACCTATGCCGATCTCGGATTCTATACGATCCCGTTTTATATCTTCTACTCGATGTTCGGTTTTCAAAGGGTAGGCGATCTGATCTGGGCGGCAGGCGACATCAAAGCCAAGGGATTCCTGCTCGGGGGCACCGCCGGACGGACTACCCTCAACGGCGAAGGTCTGCAACATCAGGACGGTCACAGCCACATCCTGGCCAGTACTATTCCAACCCTGCTCACGTACGACCCTGCCTTTGCCTATGAAATCGCCGTGATCATCCGGGATGGACTCAGGCGGATGTACCAGGAAGGCGAAGAGGTTTTCTATTATCTCACCCTCTACAATGAAAATTACCCGATGCCGGCGATGCCGGAAGGCGCGGAGGAGGGAATCCTGAAGGGTCTTTATAAGTTTCGCCAAGGAAAGGATGATAAAAATCATAAGGCCCATATTCTCGGCAGCGGCCCGCTCCTGAGGGAAACCTTGAGGGCTCAAGAAATACTGGCGGAAAGATATGAAGTTTCGGCCGATGTCTGGAGCGCCACGAGCTACAAGCTCCTGAGAGGTGAAGCGCTGCAGGCCAAAAGATGGACCATGCTGCATCCGATTTCCCCGCCCAAGAGGTCTTACTTGGAAACTGTTCTGGAAAAAGAGCACGGTGTTTTTGTCGCGGTGTCGGACTATATGAAAATCGTTCCGGATCAGATTGCGCCTTGGGTCCCGGGCGGTCTGACGGCGCTCGGCACCGACGGCTTCGGCAGAAGCGATACCCGGTCCAGGCTCAGGCGCTATTTTGAAGTCGATGCCGAGATGACCGTCATCGCAACTCTCTATGCCCTTTCTCAAAAGGGCGCCGTTTCTCCTGAGGTGGTGGAAAAGGCGCTCAAGGATTTGAATGTCGACCCGGAGAAGGCGCATCCCTTTTACCTTTAGGGCTGAGAAGATAATTTAACCGGAAAATCTCATGGATATTAGAGTCCCTCGACTGGCGGAAGGCGTAGAGTCGGCTACGGTGGCCAATATTTTGGTCTCCGAGGGCGGCAAGATCGAGAAAGACCAGGTCATTTTGGAGTTGGAAACCGAGAAGGCCGTGGGTCCCATTCCCTCGCCTGCCTCCGGCAGGGTGACAAAGATCCACGTGAAAGAGGGTGATGAGGTAGCGATTGGACAGGTGCTGATTTCTCTTGCTGAAGAGGGCGCCAGGGAGCAGGCGCCTAAGGAAAAGAGGGATCAGTTGGGCAAGGCTGAGACGGGAGTTCCGGCGCCACAGGAGCCGGTTCGGGCCGCAGAAGAGCCGCTTGCAGGCGAATACCGCTACGAATCCCGCAGCGGCTTTCCGCCGCCGGCCTCTCCCTCGGTAAGGAAGCTGGCCCAGGATTTGGCCATTGACCTTACGAGGGTAAAGGGAAGCGAGCGGGGCGGGAGGATTACTCTCGAAGACTTGAAAGCCTACATCCAGCATCTCCAACAGCTCGCTTACGCCCCCAAGGCGGCCGCGGAAAAAGCCGAGAAGGCGGTGGCGAAAGGCGTCGATTTTTCCAAGTGGGGCTCGATCCAAAAGGAGCGGCTCTCCTCTCTCCGGCGCAAGGTGGGGCAGCGGATGTATGATTCCTGGTCGACGATTCCCCATATCACTCAATTGGACGAAGCCGATATTACGGAGCTGATGTCGCTGAGAAAAAAATATGGTCCACCTTTCGAAAAAAAAGGCGCCCATTTGACCTTAATGCCGTTTGCCTTGAAGGCGGTGGCGGCGGTGTTAAAAAAATACCCTATTTTCAATTCCAGCCTGGACGAGGCTGCGGGGGAGATCGTCTACAAGGAATATTTTCATATCGGTATTGCCGTAGACACCGAGGCAGGATTAATCGTCCCGGTGCTTAGGGATGTGGACAGAAAAGGGCTGCTTGATCTTGCGGTCGAGTTGAATGAGCTGGTGGAAAAGACCAGGCAGCGGAAGATCTCTCTGGAAGAGCTCCAGGGGGGGACATTTACAATTTCGAACCAGGGCGGAATCGGCGGCGGCCACTTCACTCCGATTATTAACAAGCCCGAGGCGGCCATTCTCGGGCTGGGCCGGGGGGCGCTCAGGCCTATGGTGAAAAAGGGGAAGGTAGAATCGCGCCTGATGCTTCCTCTCTGCCTCTCCTATGATCATCGGTTGATCGACGGAGCTGCCGCGGTGCGCTTCATGAACGAGCTGGTTCAGGCGCTGGAGAATTTTCCGGAAAAAGCATTAAAGGGGTGAGCTGCGAATGGAAACATTGACGACGGAGATTATGGTTTTGGGGGGTGGCCCGGGCGGTTATGCCGCGGCCTTCTATGCCGCGGACAAAGGGAGAAAGGTAATCCTGGTGGACTGCGCCGAGCGGCTCGGCGGTGTTTGTCTGAATTTCGGCTGTATCCCCTCCAAGGCACTGCTCCATGCCACCAAATTGATCCGGGAG
>MGRY01000096.1:5156-11411 GCA_001799045.1 Deltaproteobacteria bacterium RIFCSPLOWO2_02_56_12
CAACCTGGAGAAGTTGCCGCCTGGAAGGACTCCGTGCTGGAAAAGCTGGGGCAAGGCCTCAGCGGTCTCAGTCAGAAAAGGGGCGTCGAGCTCCTGCGGGGAAGAGGTTATTTCGAAGATTCCCGGACGTTGAGGGTTGAGACAAAGGAGGGGCAGAGATTTATCAGCTATGAAAAGGCGATCATTGCCGTCGGGAGCAGGCCGGCTATGCCGCCGGCCTTTGACCTCGGCAACCCGCGGGTGATGACCTCCACGGAGGCGTTGGAAATCGAAGAGATTCCTAAAAATCTGCTGGTGGTGGGCGGGGGCTATATCGGGATGGAGCTGGGCACCGTATACGCGGCGCTGGGAAGCGAGGTGGTGCTGACAGAGGCCTTAAGCTCCATTTTACTCGGGGTGGACTCCGATCTGATTCGCCCGGTGATGAGGTTTGCCGAGAAGGCATTCAAGGAAGTGCGCCTGAACGCGAAGGTGGTCAAGATGGCCACCAGTGGCAAGCAGATCAAGGTGATACTGACGGTAAACGGAGAACAGAGAGAGGAAATCTACGACCGCGTTCTAGTCTCGGTCGGCCGCGCGCCCAATTGCAAGGATTTAGGCCTCGAAAACACGAAAGTCACCTTGGACGAAAGGGGATTCATCCAGGTCAATGGCCAGAGGCGGACTTCAGATCCTGCCGTCTACGCCATCGGCGATATTGTCGGTGGGGCGCTGCTTGCCCATAAGGCATCCAAAGAAGCGAGAATCGCGGTGGAAGCGATCAGCGGAGAATCCAGCTCCTTCGAGGACGTGATTATCCCTGCCGTAGTCTTTACCGACCCGGAAGTAGCCTGGTGCGGGTTGACGGAAGCGGAGGCAAAGGAAAAGGGAATCTCGGTGCAGGTGGCCAGGTTTCCCTGGGCCGCATCGGGCAGGGCCATGACTTTGGACCGACCTGACGGGTTGACAAAGCTGATCATCGATCCGCAAACGGAACGCATTCTCGGAGTCGGTATCGTGGGCGCCGGCGCCGGCGAGCTGATCAGCGAGGGGGTTCTGGCCGTCCAAATGGGGGCGACCGCGAAGGACGTGGCGGATTCGGTCCATCCCCATCCGACTTTGTCGGAAACGCTGATGGAATGCGCGGAAGTATTTTACGGCTATTCCACCCATACGCTTGCCCGTAAAAAAGGCTGAGGCGGTTTTTTTGTATCCGGCCTTCTCACCCTCTCTTGAAAACCTTGTGTCGGGACGATAGAAAGAGATTGCCTTTGGAGCCGGCGATGGGGACGTTGCTTTTTAAAGAGCTGGGCGAGATGGAATATCCGGCCGCGCTGTCTCTCCAGGAGAGGCTTGTCGAGCTCAAGCAAAAGGAAAAACTCGCGGATATCGTTCTCCTGGTCGAGCATCCCCATGTCTTCACCATCGGCCGGAGCGGTAAAGATTCGAGCTTGCTCCGCCCGGGAGAAGTTCCTGTCTACCGCGCCAGCCGCGGCGGAGATGCGACCTATCACGGCCCGGGCCAGCTGGTGGTCTACCCACTGCTGGATCTCAGATCCACTCTGAGGAGAGATGTGCACCGCTATCTGCGCCAGATCGAGAGGATAGTCATTCATACTCTCGGGGGCTTCGGTCTTCGGGCAGAGAGGATGCCTCCCTGGACCGGCGTATGGTTGGAAAAAAGGAAGATCGCCTCTATCGGCGTTGCGGTGAAAAGGGGGATCACCTACCACGGACTGGCCCTCAACGTGAAGACTGATCTTAGCTACTTCCAGCGGATCATCCCTTGCGGCCTCAAGTGGGCCGAGGTCACCTCGATGGAGAAAGAGCTTGGGAGGGAGATCCCTATGGCACAGGTCAGGGAAAGGTTCCTTTCCCATTTCGTCAAAGAGTTTGGTTATGCGGAGTTAACAGAGTTATGCCACGAAGACATCCAGATTGGATCAAGGTCCAGGCCCCCGGTAGTCCCAACTACCTCCGCCTCAAACGGATTCTAAGAGACCATAAGCTTCATTCCGTTTGCGAAGAGGCGCGCTGCCCGAACATCGGCGAGTGCTGGGGTCATAACACCGCCACCTTCTTAATCCTGGGAGACATCTGCACCCGCGGCTGTCGCTTCTGTGCTATAGACAAAGGCAAACCCCACCTCCTGGACCCCGAGGAGCCGCGCAACGTCGGCCTGGTTGTAAAGGAGCTGGGATTGGAGCATATCGTGGTCACCTCGGTGAATCGGGACGATCTTCCCGACGGCGGCTCAGCGCACTTTGCCAGGACGGTTTTTTGGATCAAAAATTTCAGTCCTGGTACTCGCGTCGAAGTCTTGATCCCGGATTTTAAGGGGAACCGGGAAGCCCTCGAAACGGTGGTGCGCTCGGGGATTCACGTCCTGAACCACAATATGGAGACCGTGCCGCGGCTTTACCAAAGGGTAAGGCCGGGCGCCGTTTACCAGCGTTCGCTGGATATTTTGAAAGCTGCCAAAGAGATTCGGGGAGATATCCTTACCAAATCGGGGTTGATGCTTGGAGTGGGGGAAACCATGGAAGAGGTCCTGATTACTCTTAAAGATATGCGCCGGCACGACTGCGATATCATCACCCTGGGTCAATACCTTCAACCCTCCACGGATCAGCTTCCCGTGGATCGCTACGTCCCGCCGGTCGAGTTCCGGCAGCTCAAGCAAGAAGCCGAGCAACTCGGCTTTCGCCACGTGGAGTCCAATCCGCTGGTGCGCAGCTCCTACCACGCCTGGAGCCACGTAAACTAATCATTCTTTGGACGAACGGCGAAGGAATTTGCCGAGCAGCGCCCGCTCAGCTGATTCCAGGTCGGCTACCGCCAAAAGGCGGGCGAGCAGAAAAAAGACCGCTGTGCCCGCGGCAATCGGGATCAAGGCATTGGCTAATTGTCCCTCAAGACCCGGCCCCATCTGTGGGGAGATTCCAGCGTAGACGGTCCAAGAAGCGACCGCCATAGCAGCCGAGGCGAGCAGAATCTTCCAGAGCGATTGGAAAATCCGGCGGCCCTCAATATGCCCGATTTTTCTCTTGATCAGAAAAAAAAGGGCAAGAAAGTTCACCAGCGCGACCCCGGATGTCGCCATTGCCAGCCCGCGATGTCCGAACCGCTCCACCAGCAGTAAATTCAGAACGTAATTGGTCGCAATCGATACCACACCGACAATCATCGGCGTCCGCGCATCTTTCAGGGCGTAGAAGGCGGGCGCCAGCACCTTGATGGCTGCATATCCTGTCAATCCAACCGCATAGAAGGCCAGCGCCGCGGCCGTCTGGTGGGTGTCCGCGGCGGTGAAATGGCCCCGTTGATAAATGAGACTGACAATCGGCTCACCGAGAACAGCCAGACCAAAGGCCGAGGGGATGCAGAACAGAAACACCATCCCTAGCGAAGAGGCCAGTGTCTTGCGGAACTCGGCCAGGTCACCCCGGGCGGCGGCACGCGAGATGCTGGGCAGCGTCGCCGTTCCGATGGCCACACCGAAGAGGCCGATGGGAAACTGCATGAAACGGAAGGCATATCCGAGCCAGGACACGGGACCATTTCCCAGGTAGGACGCGAAGCTGCTGTTGACCAGGACATTGATCTGAACCGCGCCGGTTCCGATGATGGCCGGACCCATCAAGCGCATGATCTGGACTACGCCCGGGTCTGTGAAATCGACCAACGGCCGATAGCGGTATCCGACATGTCTCAGCGAAGGGAGCTGGACGAGAAACTGGAGCATGCCGCCAATGAGCGTCCCGATGGCCATCCCCACGATGGCCCGTGGTCCAAAATGGGGATCAATAGCATAGGCAAAGGCCAACCCTCCTACCACGGAACCGAGGTTAAAGAAGGTCGAAGCCGAAGCTGGAATGCCAAATCTGTCCTTGGTGTTGAGGATTCCCATCGCCACTGTCGCCAGGGCCACCAACAAGATGAAAGGAAACATGATCGACGTCATCTCCGCCGTCAGTTCCGTCTTGCCCGGGATCGCCCTAAATCCAGGCGCGATCCAGTCAACGATTTGGGGCGAAAAAATCATTCCCAGGATAGTCAGCGGCAAGAGAATCAGGATCAGCGCGTTCAGCACCAGGTTAGCCAGGCGCCAGGCGGCGGCCTCGCCTTTTTGCGTCACGTGTTGGCTGAAGGTCGTAACGAACGCCGCACTCAAAGCCCCTTCAGCGAAAAGATCGCGCAAGAGGTTGGGAATACGGAACGCCATCAGGAAGGCATCGTACACCATGCTGGCGCCGAAGAAGGCGGCGAAGACCTGCTCTCGCACCAGGCCGAAGATGCGGCTGACCATAACGGCCAGACCGACAATTCCGGCGGAACGCGCCACCTGTCCCGATGGCTGGATCTCCTCGCGCTCTGCCTCAGAGGGATTTTTAGATGTCGGTGCCACAAGCGGTTATCGTATAATGGCCGGGATCAAAAAGTCGGCTATCCGAGGTTCTACCATTGCATTCTCGATGCCTGTTGACAAGGGAGGTCCCAAAGATGGATTGGCTCCATCGTTTTCCCCTCTCTCTGCCGGTCTCATCTCTGTTTACCCTATTTTCCCCGTCCGCGTCCACAAATTGAATTTTCGCCGTCTCGATTTCCGGCTGGACATCTACCCCTAACTGAAGTAATAGGGGTTTATATGAGTGGCAAGCAATACCGGGTTCCGGGCAAGAAGGAGCCGATCGTGAAGGAAGGAACTGCCGGGCGATACGCTCGTCAAAAATCCCGCAGATCTTTGCCTCGAATCGGGATCAGCATCGCGGAATTAAGAAAGAAGCTGACCAAACCCGTTAGGAGAACCGAAAAAGATATTGCCTGGGCCCTAGCCATTGCTGGCATCGGGGAAGGCCCAGAGGATCTCTCCGAAAACATGAGAGTCTACCTGCGGGATGGGAGATGAGCGAAGCGGTCTTTGTCGACGCCTCAGCCTGGGTAGCGATTACTAACGGCAAAGATCGGTATCACGAAGAGGCGCTCCGAATTTTTCGTCGCCTGCTCCAGTCCCGGACGCCTTTGATAACCTCCACGTGGACCGCCTATGAGGCTCTAACCATCGTAAAAACGAAACTGGGCTACAACCAGGCGGAGAGATTATGGGAACGGATGCAACGCCCGTCGATAGTGGAACTTGTTGCGGTGGACGAAAGAATCGAGGGTGAAGCATTAGAGCTTTTCTGGCAGTACAAAGACAAGGACTGGGGAGTGATAGACTGCGCTAGCCTTGTAGTTATGGACGAGGCCGGGTGCAACCAAGCTTTTGCTTACGACCGCCACTTTGTGCAGGCCAGCCAGCAATATGGGTTTTCCCTGGTAAGGGATTAAGCCCCCTATCTGATTCTCAGTATCTCTGGATTCCGGGGACACAATATTAAATTCTTCTTGAGCGACTACAGTCACTTCAGCTCAGCGACGGCGTCACCGTTGGCACTGCTCATACTTTCCAGGGAGATGAGCGGGATATAATGATCTTTAGCCCCGTTGTCGCCCCTGGCATCAGTGAGGGCGCAGCCCGTTGGGTGGAGAATCCAAAAAACCTGATAAATGTTGCTGTCACACGTGCAAGGCTAGCGCTTTTTGTTGTCGCTGACTTCGACATATGCCGCAGACAGGCAGGTATTCTCGGCGATCTTGCCAAATATGTTGATACAGTCGAGAAACTGCGAAAGACCAGTAAAGATGAGTTGGAGCTGTTTAGTTTGATGGTCGTCCAAGGGTGGAATCCTCGTGTCCATCATGTCGAGAGGGATATTGAGATAGATTTTGTCCTAACGCACGAGGGCAAACGTTTGGCGATAGAGGTTGATGGTCCACAGCATGAGAATACCACCGAGCAGGACAAAGCACGTGATACATTCCTTCGCGGCATGGGCTATGATGTTCTTCGCATTCCGGGGAGAGCTGTGCGCGAGACGCCTTCCCTTGTAATCAAACAGATAGGTGATTGCACCGGACTACCGGTGTAGAATAAGCATCCAACAATCGGCTGCAGCGGACGGCGTTCCGCCGCCGCTGAGCTTTAGCGTTGAACTAAACCGTTTCGCGGTGGGGCTGGCTGTGTAAGGCCGGTTTCTTTCACTCACCATTTTGTTTTCCAGTTACCTTCCTGGCTCATTGTCGTCATCTGGTCTAGCATAGCTCCCAAATTTAAATCCAAGGAGAAAGATGGGCAGGGTCAGATTTTTCATTCCAGACAGTCTTGCACCGGTGCTCTTTTTCCTCGCCTCATGACCGAATCAGGCTCCGCAGGCGAATCTTCATTGACGACCC
>MGRY01000097.1 GCA_001799045.1 Deltaproteobacteria bacterium RIFCSPLOWO2_02_56_12
CAGCTTGCCCAGGCCATTAGGGAGGGCAAGGTCGATCTCTTCCATGACAGCGTTGTGCCCATAATGGTGCTGTCCAGGTGGACAGGTTCCATCCCTATTTTAAGGCAGTGGAAGTATGAAGAGGCTGACTATTACAGTGTCATCCTGGTTAGGAAGGATAGCGGCATCAATAGTCTAAGTGATTTGAAGGGTAGAGTCATCGCGTTTGACGAGCCTCATTCGACCTCTGCGCACATTCTTCCCCGCATGCTCTTAGCTGAGAAGCAGCTCAAACTGGTTCAGGTCATCGCCCCTGGAGGAGCTGAACCGGATGCGGTGGGTTTTATTCATAGCAGCGATGATAATGCGCCCCATCTATTGGTCCTCGGTAAAGTCGATGCCGCTGCGACATCCCATAGGGAATTTCAAATCCTAAGGCCGGAGATTCGAGACGGGCTCAAAATTATTGCCAGGACAAAGTCCGTCCCGCGACAGGTCATCTCGGTACGCAAGGATCTCGACCCTAAGATAGTTGCAGCCCTTAGAGAGATATTAATCAATATGGATAAAGATCCAGAAGGTCAAGCGGCACTGAAGGGACAGCAGAGAACAACTAAGATCGACAAGATCCCCCCAGGATCCCTGGAGCACCTTAAAGATATAGAAAGGTTCATTTTTTCCTCCCTCGGGAAACAGGTTGATTCGTGGTAGCGATCCCCTATGGTTCCAAGGATTAAACTTGGCCTCAAGCTGAGGGTTTTTCTCTCCGTTGCACTTTTCTATCTGGCCGCCTTAGGTACACTCACCTATTTGACCATTCGCTCTCAGAAGAATCTCCTGTTAGAGCAAATGGGTGACAGGGCTAGGACCGCTATTAACCTAATGGAGTTAAGCGTCGCGCCTCCTCTCTATAAGTGGGATATTCGTACTCTCAGGATTGTTGTTGTGGAGGCCAAGTCTCTACGTGGCGTGGAATATGCGTATGTGTTTAACGCCGAAGGCAGGATTGTTGCAGACTTTCACGAGATGGAAGAAGAGCTTTTCTCGGTCTTCACCGATGAGTTCGGGCAGAGGGCCATAAAATCTGATGAGACTCTTGTGGATGTCGACCACAAAAAAGGGATCTTGGATGTTTCCAAGCCGGTGATCTTGGGTCATGAAAAGCTGGGGGGAATCCGGCTAGGGTTCGACCTCAAGCCGATGTTTGATGAGATGAAACAGGTTACCGTCAAAGCTCTACTGATTTCGGTGGGGATATTTCTGCTCGGGTTGCTGGTCATCTTTGGCATCGCATCGAGGATGACAAGACCCATAGAGCAGTTGACTGTAGCGGCAAAACGCATTGAGCAGGGCGATCTTCAATATAGGGTTGGCCTCAAAAGGAGTGATGAGATCGGGAGCCTCGCGTCAGCCTTTGACCAGATGGCCGAACGCATTATGCATAGGGAAGGGGAGCTCAAGCAGTCCCAGGACCTAATCCGGCGGGCGGATCGTCTCTCTTCTTTGGGGATGTTGACCGCCGGCCTGGCCCATGAGATTCGCAATCCCTTGGTAGCGATCCGGACCTTTACGCAGCTTCTGCCCGAGCGCTATCAAGACCCGGAATTTCGCAACAGCTTCCAGGCCGTGGCGCTCAAAGAGGTGGACCGGATATGCGGCCTGGTCAACGATCTCCTAAGCTTCGCGCGTCCTTCGATACCGAATGTTTCGGCGGAGGACGTCAACGAAATCGTCGAGGGCATCGTGCGCATCCTCGAGACCGAGGCCAAAGAAAAAGAGATTCAGATCTATCGCCGATTTGGCGCTCATCTACCGAAAATTTTTATTGACAAAGAACAGATAAAACAGGTATCCATGAATATCATTCTTAACGCGCTTCAATCGATTGAGGGTCGAGGGGTGGTGGAGGTGTCAACGCGGCTTTTCACCAAGAACCACTCCGATCAATATATCCAAATTGAGATTCGAGATTCCGGTGCGGGAATCCCAGGAGGGGATCTGGAAAATATCTTTAACCCTTTCTTCACTACTAAAAAAGATGGGGGCGGGCTGGGTCTCTCCATCTCCCATCAAATTGTCCAGGAGCACGGTGGTTATATCGTTGTAGAAAGTCAGGTCGGCAAGGGGGCAACTTTTTTTCTCAATCTGCCCGTTAGGCCGCCAAACCAACAAGAGGTCAAGGATCACCCTTAAGTTCATGAAGAGAATTCTGGTCGTTGACGAATCTCCGGCAGTTCGGGAGACGCTCCGTCTAATCCTGGGGCGTGATTTTACTGTTGCCCAACGCCCGTTCCTTCCCAATGATGATCTCTCCGTCTTTGAGGGGGAGCCGGATCTTCTAATCCTCGGAATTCCCCCCGAACTGGGCGCCGAATCTGCTGTCGTCGGCAAGATCACCTCTCGGTTTTCCTGCCCTGTCCTCCTCCTTCTGGACTCGAAATCCGCAGCGGACCTCTGGAGCGGACTCGGGAGAGTGGAGTGCCTCGTCAAGCCTTTTAACCCCTACGAATTGAAGCAAAAAGTGGAACGGCTTATAAGTCGATCTTCTATCCTCTCGCAACCTTCAAGCCCGAGCCTTTCCGGGGACAGCCGAGTCGCCCATTATCTCGATTTTCCCTATCTTTCCGAATCGACCTCTGCCCTAGCCAAGCGATATGCCCTGACAACTCTTCCCATACTGATTTTGGGAGAGGTGGGGTGCGGCCAGGAGCGATTAGCCAGGGCCCTCTATTCCCTAAACGATAATGTCGGGGCTTGGATTGCCGCCTACCCTCCGGAGCTCACTAAAGAGCACCTGCTCGGGCGGCTTGCCCGGTTATCGCATAGAGAGGAAGGAATTTCTCAGCGCGTTACTCTTTTTCTCAGCGGCCTGGAGACGCTCCAACCTTCGGCTCAGTCTTTCCTCTTGGGTTTCCTGGAAGACGAGGAGGAAAAGGGAAGGCAATTTTGGATTCTTTCCACCTCCCAGGAGGATTTGTTAGAGAAAGTGTATCGGGGAGAGTTTTTACACCCGCTCTATTACCGTGTGGCAACGTTGACGCTTCGCCTGCACCCTCTCAGGGAAAGACGGAATGACATACCCACCCTTGCCGCCTCGCTGGCCCAAGGATATGGCGAGAAGCTCAATCTGGGAAAAGCGGGTTTTTCCGCCGAGGCGATGGAGCGCCTTTGTAACTATCTTTGGTTTGGCAACTTAAATGAAATGGAGACCGTGATCGCCAGGACGCTAGCCGTTCACAGAAAGGAGACGATCGAGGCCTCAGATCTGGTTCTTGGCCCGGGTATGGAAGAAAACCAAATCTTTTCACCCCCCGTTTCGAAAGAAGAGCCTGCTGCTCAAGAGAAGCCGATTGCTCAAGAGGTGATGCCGGTGGAGGAGAAGGAAAAAAGCGTTCCCAGCGCTCCGCCTCCGGAAGAGAAGAAACCCCAGGCTGTTCCCAGGGCAGCCAACGGGGATTCCCCGGATATGAAGGTGCTAATCACCGAGCTGGCCCATGAGCTGAAGAATCCTATGGTTACCATCAAAACCTTCGCTCAGCTCCTGGGAGACCGGTTTGACGATGCGGCCTTCCGTGTCCGTTTCCAGGAAACGGTCGGCAACGACATCGAGCGCATGGATGAGTTGTTGGAGGCCATGCTGGACTTCTCGCGCTTTACCCATCCTGCCGTCGAGAGAATTCCTCTCTACGAGCAACTGCGCCGTGTCTTGGAGGAAATCGTCCCGGAGTGCATCAAGAGGGGGGCCACCATACGCTGGGGGAGAACGGCGGAGGCGGGAGAGATTTTTGCTGACGAGGCGCAATTCCGCTATGCGTTTAGAAATGTCCTTCGAACCGTTCTCGCCCAGCTCAAGCCCGGGGGTGAAATCCAGATTGATGTGGAGGGGGAGGGGAGAGTGGCCGTTTCCTATATTCCGGAGGGGGGGCGGATAGGCCCGTTCGTCCAGTACCTCGATATCTCTTCATCGGGGCTGGAAGAGGAGACCCTTCCGCTCCGGATTCTTCTTGCCAAGATCCTGCTGGAGAGAAACGGGGGAGGGATCAAGGTCAGCCATCTGGAGGGCGGAAAAGTGCTAATCCGAGCGGAAGTCCCGGTGGGTTAGACGAGATCGGAAAAAGCGATGAGCCAACCGTCCCTGCTGATTGTCGATGATGAAGCCGGCGTGAGGGAGTCCATCCGCCTTATCTTCAATAAGGACATTCGGCTCTTAGAGGCGAAATCCAGCGCCGAGGCGATCCAGAGGGTCCAAGAGGAAAAGCCCGAGATCATCCTCCTGGACATCCTGATGCCTGGCGCTAACGGCCTTGATACGCTCAAGAAAATCAAGTCGATCCATCCTGCGGCTCAAGTAATCATGCTGACGGCGCTGAACACCGCTCGCACCGCTTTTACCGCAAAGGAATCCGGCGCCTTTGACTATGTCACCAAACCCTTCGACGTCGATGAGCTTCGCCTGAGAGTGAGTCGCGCCCTGGAGAAAACGCAACTCTCCCGTGAATTGGAGCGTCTCAGAGCAGAGGTGGGGTCGAAATACGGCATCGAGAACATCGTCGGAAAGTCCAAGCCGATGCTGGACATCTACAAGGTCGTGAGTATGGTGGCGGGGAAGAAAAGCACGGTTCTGATCACCGGCGAGAGCGGGACCGGGAAAGAGCTGATCGCCCGCGCCATCCATTATAACAGCGATCGGCGCGCCAAGCCGTTTGTGGTGGTGAACTGCGCTGCCCTGCCGGACACCCTCATCGAAAGCGAACTCTTTGGCTATGAAAGAGGGGCCTTCACCAACGCCCATCAACGCAAGATCGGCCATTTTGAATCGGCGCACGGCGGGACCCTCTTCCTCGATGAGATCGGAGAGCTCGAGTTAGGGACCCAGGCCAAGTTCCTGAGAGCCGTTGAGACCGAGACTTTCACCCGCCTTGGAGGGACCGAAGAGATCAAAGTGGACGTTCGGGTTGTTGCGGCCAGCAACCAAGACCTGGAGAAGCTGGCGGGCACCGGAGAATTCCGCCGCGACCTCTTTTACCGCCTCAACGTGGTTTCTCTGCGCCTCCCGCCCCTGAGAGAGAGGGGGGAGGATATCCCTTTGCTGCTGGATCATTTCCTCAGGCTCAAGGCGCAGGAAAACTCTACGTCTCCCAAGACCCTCTCGGCGGAAGTAGTAGATTGTATGATGTCTTATCCATGGCCTGGAAATGTTAGAGAGCTGGAGAATCTCGTCGAGCGGCTCACCATTTTGTCTCCCCATGAGAGCGTCGGGCTCGCGGATCTTCCTCAGGGAATCCGTTTTCGCGATCAGACCAGTTCATTAAAGGAAAAGGTGCTTGAGGGCTCCCATCCGCTAAGCGAGGCAGTGGATGAGTTCGAGCGTGAACTGATTCTGAAGGCCTTGCAGAAGAGCGGATTTAACCAGACCAAGGCTGCCTCCGTGTTGGGAACGAGTCGAAGGGTGCTTCGCTATAGGATGGAAAAGCTGCAGATCAGCGAGAGCGATGCCGGTCCAGAGCAAACAAAACTGTCCGGGTAGTGGCCAATTCTGTCCCCTGCTTTTTTCCCTAAGAAATCACAATCCCTAGTATGAGGCGGATCGTTTCCCGCTGTATATAGGTAATTTTGCCTGTTTAAAGCGTCTTCCACCTGCCATCGCCCACAGGCCGGCTGAAGTCCATTTTTTCTTAAAATTCAAGTAGTTATGCCAATCCGCCTGCTGGCACGCCGATTGCTCATTTAGACTCCGATTTCATAATTTTCTTTGTTGGGGCCAGATGGATAAAGCCAATATTCTAATTGTTGATGACGAGATGGGGCCAAGAGAATCCCTGAAGGTGATTCTCAAACCCTACTTCAATGTTTACACGGCTGAGAGAGGGGGGCAGGCGATCGAGATCCTCAATCAGATCCCCATCGATTTAGTAACCTTGGATATGAAAATGCCCGGGCTTCCCGGAATAAAGGTGCTGGAGAAAATAAAGCAGCGCGACCCTGATATTGAAGCGATTATCATAACCGGCTATGGCTCCATGGATACAGCTATCGAAGGGTTGAGGTTGGGGGCCTTTGACTACATAGCCAAGCCTTTTGATGTGAACCATATCCTCTCTTTGGTGCGGCGCGCGCTGGAGCGAAGAAACGCCAGATTAAAACTCAGACAGCTCAAAGCCGAATTCCTGGCCAACGTCTCTCACGAATTACGGACGCCTCTGAGTGTGGTGATCGGTTTCGTCTCCATCCTCCTGGACCGGCTCGTCGGCAAGCTTTCAGACCAGCAACAGCAGATCTTGGAGAAGGTTTACAAGAATTCCGCAGAACTCCTGGAGCTCATCGACAACGTGCTCTGTTTGACTTCGCTAAATTCCGGCGACCTCTCGATGGCCGAGAAGGAATTCGATGTCGGGGCGATGGTCAAGGGGAGCGTAGATCGTTACCGGAAATGCCTGGAGGAAAAAGGGATTGACCTGTCCATTCAATCGCCGGCTGCGGAGGTCCGTATAGTGAGCGATCCAGGTAAGGTAAGCCGGGTCTTTCAAAATCTTCTGCATAATGCCATCAAGTTTACTCCCGGAGGGCAGATCACCGTGAAGGTGCATAGATCCATCAACCGGGGGGTGGTTGATTTGGAGATTATAGATACCGGGATAGGAATTCCGCGCGACCAAATAGAGGTCATGTTCCAGCCGTTTCAGCAGTTGGATGGCTCTCTGCGGCGGGAATTTTCCGGATTGGGGCTGGGACTAACGGTCGCCCGCCGGCTAACCGATTTTCTCGGCGGGACCCTGGATATAAGGAGCCAGGCCAATATTGGAACCCATGTCCTTTTGAGCGTTCCTTACAAAATGGCGGCACGAGAAAACGACGCCTTCGATCAGAGGCATCAGATTACGGTATCCTAGAATCATAGAACGGTTGGGGGGGAATGACTGCTAAAAAAAAGATCCTGGTGGTTGACGACAACGAAGACAACCGGGAAATTTTAGTCTTCCGTCTTCAACAACTGGGCTTTGAGGTTCTGGTAGCCTCTAACGGCAAAGAGGCTATTGAGACCGCCTCCCAGGCAAAACCCGACGTAATTCTTATGGATCTGAGGATGCCTGTTATGGACGGGTGGGAGGCGACCAGGGCCTTACGACAAACGGAATGGGGCAAGGATTTGCCGGTTGTGGCTGTTACGGCTCATGCCATGGAGGAGGACAGAAGGAAGGCGTTGAACGCGGGCTGCAACGAGTTCATCCCAAAGCCCGTCATGGATTACGCCATTATCCGCGAGACCATTCAGAGGCTCCTAAGATAAAAGGAAGAGCTTTCGGGACTTATCCTCGGATCACTCCCACATCCTCCGGGTCGAAGACCATAGCGACTTCATCGCCGCGCTGGAAGAGAGGTTTGCCCTTTGGATTGATGACGTTGGCCTTGAGCGGTCTCCCGCGGCTCTCGATCTCATATTCGATGAAGGAGCCCTGATATGCGGAGGCGGTCACCTTGCCGGATATCCGGTTGATCCGAGTCGATTTCTCTCCCGCTCCGAGCAGCTCGATGGCCTCAGGACGGATGTTGAAAAGAACCCTTTCTCCCGCTCCCGACACGCAGGATTGGGCGGCCGAAGAGGTCTGTATCCGGAGCCCTTCCTCGGTCTCGATCTCGATCATTCCGTCTCCGGCGCGAACGGCCGTGCCGGAAAATAAGTTCGATTTTCCCACGAACTCTGCGACGAACTTTTCGCGCGGCTGCTCATAGATCTCGCGCGGCCCGCCTTCCTGGACCACTCTGCCGGATTCCATCACGGCTATCCGGGTGGAGAGCGCCAGCGCCTCTTCCTGGTCGTGAGTGACGTAGATCGTGGTGATGCCGAGATCCCGCTGGAGCTTCAGAAGTTCGATACGCATCTCCGCTCGCAGCTTGGCATCCAGATTGCTCAGCGGCTCATCGAGGAGCAGGGCCCTTGGCTGGATGACCAGGGTGCGGGCGAGGGCGATGCGCTGCTGCTGTCCGCCTGAGAGCTGGGAAGGCCTCCGGCCCTCAGTCCCCTTGAGATCGACCTGATTTAGGGCCTGGCGGACCCTGTCCTTGATTTCATCGCGCGGAATTTTCCGCTCGCGCAGGCCAAAGGCGACATTTTCGAAGACGGTCATGTGCGGCCATAAGGCATAGTTTTGAAAGACCATACCCACATCCCGCTCCCAGGGAGGCACATGGTTAACCGGCGCTCCGTCCAGATAAACCGTGCCCTCGTCGGGGATAAGAAAGCCCGCGATCGTGCGCAAAAGAGTGCTCTTGCCGCAGCCGCTCGGCCCCAAGAAAGTAAAGAACTCACCCCGCTCGATGTGAAGGGTGATCTGGCGTACGGCCCAGAGATCGCCGTAGCGTTTTCCCACCTTCTCTAGCTTGACCTCGGCAGCTTTCATACTTCAGTTCGCCGTTAGCGATAAACTCTAAGAACAATT
>MGRY01000098.1 GCA_001799045.1 Deltaproteobacteria bacterium RIFCSPLOWO2_02_56_12
ATTTTTAATTATTGGTTACGAAGTCTTTCAATTGACAATTCAAAATTAAAAATTCAAAATTTTGCAGTTGTTTTCATCGTTATACCCTGAAGGCGCTGCCCGCGCGTGCGCCGAAGATCCGGTGGGTGAGATAGGTTCCAAGGGAGACCAGAAGGATTGCAACCACGCCAAGGGCCGCCCCTGCGCCTCGGCCTAATGCGCTCTGCATGTAGATATAGATCCCGTAAGATATGGGTCCCAGCTCGATTCTGGGCACCAGCATGATCGTGGCAGAGAGTTCCACGCAGGAAGTAATAAAGGCGATAAGACCTCCGGCCACGAGACCTCCGGCGATTAGGGGTAGGGTAATCTTATAGAAAGTCGTGAGGCGGCTGGCGCCCAGGTTCTGCGCCGACTCCTCCAGACTGACATGGACCTGTTGCAGGGCGGCATAGCAGGCGCGCACCGTGTAGGGCAGGCGCCGCATCGTATAGGCGATCACCAGGATGAGCCAGGTCGAGGTAAGGGGGGCGCCGGCTCCGGGAAAATCCCAACCGTGGAAAACCCTCAGATAGCCCACGGCCAGTACCACTCCCGGGATCGCGAGTGGCAGCGTGGCGATGGCGTCGAGGAGGTTCCTGCCCCACAGACGGCTGCGCAGCAACAAGAAAGCGATGGCGGCTCCCAGCAGCACGTCGAAAGAGGCCGCCAGTAGAGTGTAGAGTAGCGTGTTCTTCACGAAGTGGGGGGCGCGGAAGAAAATCTCCGTGTAGTTGTCCAGGGTGTAGGTGGTGGGCAGGATGGAAAAGCTCCAGACTTTGGAAAATGATAGGAGAAAGATGCCCATATGGGGGAGAAGACTCAAGCCAAGGATCAACCCGCTGAAGAGGAGGACTAGAGTCCGCTTCGCTCCATGAATAGGCCGGGTAGGTGAGGCGCCCCTTGAAACCGTCGCATATTCCGCCAGGCTCAAATATTTCCGCGCCGCCAAAAGAGAGACAAGGGACAAGATGACCAGGATCACGCAGATCGCGTAACCATCCACGTCGTCGATCCCTACGGTTGTGATGCGCAGGTAGGCCTGCGGGGCGAGGAGGTTTTTATAGTTCAGCATGAGCGGAGTGCCCAGATCATCGATGGCGCGAATAAAGGTGAGCAGGGATCCTGCCATAAAACCGGGCAGCATAAGCGGAAGCGTGATACGGCGAAAAAGGCGCAGACCATGGCATCCCATATTTTGCGCCATTTCTTCCATAGAAGGGTCGATGTTGGAAAGGGATACTGCGGTGTTGAGCATGATGAAAGGGAAGTAGTGGAGGGTTTGTACCAGGACCACGCCGGTCAGCCCCTCCATGAACGGGATGCTCCAATCGAACCAACGCATCAGTAGAAGATTCACCATTCCGCTTCTCCCCAGGATCAGCTGCAGGGCCACGGCGCCGACAAAGGGGGGGATGACTAGAGGAAGGGTAGCGAGGGTCTGGAGCAAAATCTTGCCGCGGAACTCGTAGCGGGCGCTGAAATAGGCCAGAGGGACCGCCATGAGGCTGCCAAAGAAGACCACCAATAGCCCGCTCCATAAGCTGTTCCACAGCGCCTCTCGAAAGAGCGGGCGACGAAAAAAGTTGGCGAAGTGAAGGAAGGTCAATCTCCCCTCTTCGTTGGAGAGGGAGACCGATAGTACCCGAACGACAGGGTAGAGGATAAAGAGCACCAGGAGAACGAGGAGCGCCGCCATGGTTGCTCCCTGCCACCAGTCTACCCGCTTTGAAAAGGCAACGGGCATCAGGCAATCAATTGCGAAATTCGAATTTCGCAATTCGAAATCGAAAGCTCACGCCTCACCTCGCCAGAGACACCGCTTTCTCGGCCAGCTCTTTGGCTTTGGCGTAATTCGCCTTGGCAAAATTTTCCCACTCGGTTTCAAGCTGGGCCTTGAGGCCCGATTTCGACTTGAAGGCGCCGACAACCTCGTTATCGCTCGCCCTCTTGTCGTTGATGGGCGCCTGCCCGGCCAGTTTTTTCGCCTCGGCCGCAAGGTTGCGCGCCTGAGCCAGATCTTTGCCCTTGGCCTTCGCCAGAGACTCCTCTGCCTTGTAGATGCTTCCCCAAGCCTCTTTTAGCTCCCTGTGACGGAAGGTAATGACATGGTCATAGAGAGAGTTCACTACGTCCCGTCGCCCGGAAGAGAGCTTGTTGTTAAAATCGACTCCGCCCATTTTCATAGCGAACGGATTAGGGTAGTTCTTGGGCCCTTTGGCATAGAGCTCCGGGATCACGGGGAGTCTTGCGATATCCGGGGAGAAGAGGACCATCTGTCCGGCATCGCTCAGGAGATAGTTGACGAAGGCCTTGGCGTTATCCGGGTTGGGCGCGCCCTTGACGATTCCCACGCTGGCGGGAACAACTGACGTGAGAGAAGGATAGACAAAATCCACAGGTTGGCCGCTGGCAATGGCGGAGAGGCCGAAGAAGTCGATGACCACGCCGATGCCATATTGGCCGCTATTGACTGCCTCCGGCACGCCGAAGCTCCGCTCCGTGATCGCTCCCATGTTGCCTCCGGAGTTCAGCAGAAGACCCCAACCTTTGTCCCATCCGTAAGCCTGGAGCATCACCTCGACGGTAAGGTGGGTCGTGCCGCTGCGTGAGGGGGCGCTGATAACCACGTGGCCGTAGTATTTAGGGTTGGTGAGGTCGGTCCATTCCTTAGGTGCAGGCAGTTTGTGGGCCTGGAGGTAGTTTTTGTTCCACATGAGGCCGTAACCGCTGACGGCGAAGCCGAAATAGGTTCCGTCCGGATCATGGATGGGAAAAGTCCCGATCTTGGAGGGTATCTTCGCCATGATCTCCTTGGGTGGCGAGTATCTGTCGAGCAGCCCCTCCGCTTTTAGAGTTTGGAAGGCGTCCGGAGCACTGACCCAAAAAATATCTGCTTCGGGTTTAGCTTTGGTCTCGCGCAGATAGGTCACGCCGGCATTGGTTTGCTTGCTGTTGATGACGACTTTAACGCCGGGATTTTTCGCCTCAAAGGCCTTTTTGTAGGTCTCGAACAGCTCCTTCGGAAAGGAGGTGACAATCACGACCTCCTTGGCTGAGACGGAGGTTGCTGAGAAGATAAGAAGGGAGGAGAGGACGAGGGAGAGTACTCCACGCTTCATGGCGGCCTCCTATTCTTGAGAAAGACGATTTGGTAAGGGTAAGCTATCGGCAGGGGGGAAGTCTGTCAAGAGGGCAGTAGGCAGCAGGCAGCCAGTTTTTAGTTTTAAATTTTGCGTTACGAGCCTAACTAAAAACTATTTTTCTGTTTTAATCATCCACTTCAAAGCGGTTCCATTGCTCTTTGGGCCGGCTCTTCCCGTCCCAACCGATCTGGTCCATGCCGCAGAAGAACTGGAGGTTGTTTCCCTCCGGATCGACAAAATCATAAACGTAGTTATTTCCCGGCCCCTCATGCTTGACCTTTGCGTGGCCCTTCACTCCTTTGCTCTGAAGATGCTTTTTTATCTTTTTGAGTTCCTCCAGATCCGCCACCTCAAGGGCGATATGCTGAAGCGCCTGTGGACCGTCACCCTTCTTCTTCATCTCTTCAGACATCGGCACCAGGTTGAAACTATGATGATCCGCCCCAAAGCGGAGAAAAACCATGCCCCTCTCATTGACGTCGGAGACCTTCATTTCCAGGACGTCGGTGTAAAACTCAGTCATCTTCTTTATGTCCCTGCAGAAAAGGCCGATATGGCCGATCTTTTGGATGCGTACCATGGATCATCCTCCTGATTAAAAACTGAAAACTTCAAGCTACCGGTCCGGCACGTAAACGTGGCCGTCCATCAGCAGCCTGGCGGTGCGGGCCAAAGCAGCCTTGGTGAGTTCGAGGTTGCCGTTCCTTTTTTCGATTCCGATCTCTACCTGAATCGTGCCGGAAGGGTGACCGATGCGGACGGCAGATGGGTTGCCAGGTTGGGCTCGGCGAAAAATCTCGTTGACGATTGTCCCTTCGACTTTTGCGGCGGTGCCCAGGCAGACGGCGCCGGTCACGGCGTAGGCTTTGTGCAGCTTCTGCAGCGCAGTCATGCGCGCAACGATATCAACCTCGGATGCCTCCACCTTTCCCTTCGGCGACTGATAGGAAGTCGGCGGCGAGACCAAAGCAATTTTAGGCACTCCGGGGCTCTTCCGGGTTGCCTCCTCTTTCTTGGCGATCCCCATGATCTCGGCTACAACGGACCGGATCTCCTCACATTTTTTCAGCAGCACGCTGTTGCCGGCGATTTCTTCCAGGGTTTCGTTGCCCTGGACGCCTAAATCCGTGCCTCGCACAAAGACAAAAGGGTTCGCCGCGTCCACCATGGAAACGGTGAGCGTGCCGACAGTTGGAAATTTGATCTCTTCCTTCACTTTCCCCGTGGGCAGGAGTTTGCCGGTTACCGAACCGCCCGAGTCGATGAAATCGAGCAAGATCTTGGAGCCGCTTCCGGGAGCGCCGTCGATGCGGAAATCTCCCTCGCTCACAAATTCTTCGCCGCGCACGGGAAATTCCGCCACGATGACCTTCTTCGTGTTCGTATTATAGATGCGGACTTTGGTGATCGGCTCCTTCGGCTTGATCAAACCACGCAGCAAGGCGAAAGGGCCGGCGGCGGCGGAGGTATTGCCGCAATTGCCGGTGTAATCTATCACCGGCTGGGCGATCCCGACATAGCCGAACGTGTAGTTGATGTCCGTGTTGGGAACCGTTGGAGGACCGATGTAGGCCACCTTGCTGGTCAAAGGATCGGCGCCGCCCAGGCCGTCGATCTGCCGTAAGTCGGGACTGCCGAAGGCGGCCAGGACCACCCTATCCCTGGTTTTGGGATCTCGCGGCAGATCCTTTTCGAGAAAAAAGATCGGCTTGCTAGTCCCTCCCCGATATATCGCGCATGGAATCTTCATATTTCCGCCAAATTCTTATAACCCTTTTCCCGGTAGAATTGAAGCCTGTTTGCCTGGCGGAGAATTATCCGCCTACCACGACCTCGTCCACCCGGTCTACCTCTTTAAGCTTGACCTGCACCTTGCCCTCGGCGGAGAGCTTGACCGTTTTGCCGACGAAATTGGCAGCTATCGGGAACTCCCGCCCGCCGCGGTCGATGAGGACGGCCAGATGGATCACCCTGGGGCGTCCCAGATCGATCAGGTGATCTACGGCGGCGCGCACAGTCCTGCCGGTATTCAAGACATCATCGACGAGGATGATTCTTTTGTTTGTGACATCAAACGGAATCCGCGTGTGGTCCACCCTGCCGTTGGGCAGAAGAGTGTTGAGATCGTCGCGGTAGAGCGTGATATCCATCTCGCCCAGCGGGATATCGCGGCCCTCGAGTTTTTTCATCATTTCGCAAAGCCGCTTCGCCAGATAAAGGCCCCTGGTCCTGATGCCGATAAAAGCCAGGTGCTCGGAGCCCTTGTGCTCCCGGAGGATCTCCTTGCAGAGTCGCTCAAGATTTTTTTTGATCTGCCCGGCGTTCAGGACTTTTTTAGCTTTAGGTTTTTTCATTGGCGACACGCACGATTGTTTCCAATAGTATCTGGGCTCCCAGGCAGATATCCTCGGGATCGGTCCACTCCATGGGATTGTGGCTGATGCCCCGTTTGCTGGGAACGAATATCATCCCGGCGCGGGTGATCTTGGCCATCTGCATGGCATCGTGGCCGGCCCCTGAGGGCATGACCTCATAGGCGATGCCCTTTTCCTCGCAAATCTCTTTTATCAGAGGAAGCAGGCCCTCATCCAGCGGCACCGGGGTTTCATCCCGAATCGGCAGGATCTCTACGGCGATCTCCCTCAGATGGGCTATTTCTTGCGCGCGGTCCATGACCAGGCGCGCTACCCGCT
>MGRY01000099.1:0-115 GCA_001799045.1 Deltaproteobacteria bacterium RIFCSPLOWO2_02_56_12
AAGTTTAAGCAGGCAGACAGTTCGGAAACCAGGGTTTACGGAGGCGTAGGGATGGGACTTTATATCGTCAAGAAGTTCGCCGAGCTGCTGGGTGGGAGAGTTGAGGTGGAGAGCG
>MGRY01000099.1:267-5847 GCA_001799045.1 Deltaproteobacteria bacterium RIFCSPLOWO2_02_56_12
GCCAATCCTTGGGCCAGGTGCAGTCGAAGATGACGCCGGCGGCGTCGCCGAGGAGGCGCTCCTTGGGAGGAAGAAACGGGAGCAGAACCGGGAAGCCCGGGATGTGTGGGACTTGATGGATTCCGTTCACCGGATGGCACTTGGTAGTAAGCGCATGGAGCACCTCGTCCATGTTGGTGGGATCCACATCGGCATCAACGACGACGATATAATAGGTAAAGAGGCCGGGCTTAGTAGCCCAAACTGAATGGGCCACCCGCTTGGCGAAGTTCATAAAGGGCGTTTCCGTGGAAATAACCACCATGTGGCCGACCCCGTAGGGAGGGATGAAAACCCCTTTCACAGGGAGCCCCATCTTCTTGAGCTCGCCGTAGATATCCGCGCTCTTGGTCAGCCCCAGGACCGTTTGAGACTCATGGATGGGCATTCCCATGTTTGAGACCGTCAGGATAGGATCGTTGCGATAAGTGATGGCGTTCACACGAAAGACAGGTTTGGGCGAGGCCTTCCCTGCCTCGTAGCCCATGTACTCACCGAAGGGACCTTCTGTTTTGCGCTCGTGGGGCAGGACCACTCCCTCGAGGATGATCTCTGCGCTAGCAGGCACTTCAAGGTCCAGGGTCTCGCACTTGGCCAGAGCAATCGGCCTCTCCTGCAAAGCGCCGGCGATGTCGACTTCATTCAGGTGAGGAGGAAGCATGGCGCAGCTCACCATTGGAATCACCGGGGGGCCGCCGATGGCCACCGCGGCGGGCATCGGTTGATTCCTGGCCTCGTACTTCTGATACATCTGGCCGATGTGTTGCTGGAGCGGGAACAGGCATCCCATCGTGTTCCGGTCATGAACCATGAGACGGTACATGCCCCAGTTGACCCACGAACTATCCGGATCTTTGGTGATCACCGTGTGCCAGGTGCCGATGTAACGGCCCCCGTCGCCGCCGTGGATGAAGGGCACCGGGAATTTCAAAAGATCTATCTGGTCTCCCAGCAGGACGTTCTCCTTGCACGGAGCGTTCTGGACCCTTTCGGGCTTTAGCGGTTTTTCCTTGCGCTGGAGATAAACCTCCATGATTTCCCTGGCCGGCGCATGCGGTTCCAAACCTAAGCCCAGGGCCACCCGCGCGTAGAGAGAATGAGCCGGATGCTTGCTGGGACCCATGGGAGCGCCAAGCACGCGGTACCCTTTCGGATAGCCCTTGATCCTTTCAAAAAGCGGCGCAGGGGCGCCGATATCGTAGCAACGGCGGATGATCGCCCCCATCTCCAGGTTCCAATCGACCTCCTCCTCAACCCGTTGAAGCTCTCCGTGCCGCGTCAAAAGGGAAATGTAGTCTCTCAGGTCACTTACAAACATAGAACCTTTCATATATTTCAGCCCTTCCGCTATTTTTCGAATCCATATTCGCTCCAGCGAGCCAAAACTTTTTTTCTTATCTCTTCGGGCCAAAGGTTATTAAACGAAGATACTTGAGGCACCTGGTCGGGCAACAGTTCCGCCGGCCAGGTCCCGTCGAGCAGCATGTAGGCGCCATCGGCATTCTTCCTCTCTTCCGGCGAGAGAAAGGGAACCAGAATCGAAGTGTAGGCATGCGGAACCTGCCAGACGTCCCGCACCGGATGAACCCTTGTCGCCATAGCCCAGATCACACTGCGCAGGTCCGTGATATCGACATCATCGTTTACCAGCAGGAGATAATTGGCATAGCGGCCGCTCTTGGTGCCCCAGATCGCCATCGCCAGGCGCCGGGGATAGGTCTTATCCGGAACTTTGGTCGAGACCACCCAAAAGTGCATGGTCGACTCCGGCAAGATGTAGATAGAGTCCACAGGGTATCCCTTATGGTCGCGCACCTCCTCAAGCACTTCGGCGCCGTTGGCGATCGGCATCACCACATGATCCTCATCCACCGGGACGCCGATAGAGGTCATCGTCAGGATCGGATCGGTCCTATGCGTGACAGCGGTCACGTGGAAGACCGGACGCGGCTGCCTGCCGCCCACATATCCTGTATACTCCCCGAACGGCCCCTCCTCCTCAAGCTCATCCGGATTGATAAACCCTTCAAGAACAATCTCCGCTGTAGCCGGCGCCTCAAGCTCCACAGATTTACAGGGCACCAGCTCCAGCGGCTTCCCCCTCAGCCCGCCTATCACCTCGGCTTCGCTCTTTTTACCCTGGACGGAGACGCACGACATCATAGCCGTCACGGGTTCGGTGCCGATAGCCACGGCAAATTCCATACGCCGCCCGAGCTTTTTATATTCGCTCAGATGACGCTGAAGATCCTGGATCGGACCGATCAGCCCCGCCAGGCGATTTTTCCCCAGGACCATGAGGCGGTACATGCCGTAATTGACCCAACTGCTCCCGGGATCTTTCGTGATGACCGTATGCCAGGTGCCGATGTAGCGGCCACCGTCGCCGCCATGGATCACCGGGACGGGGAATTTCAGCAGATCTACCTCATCTCCCGTGAGAACATTCTCCTGGCAAGGAGCCGAGGAGACTCTGACGGGCGGGATAGGATGCTTGCGCCTTTTAAGATAGGATTCGGTGATCTCTTTGACGCTGCTGTCGGGGGGAAGGTCCAGAGCTATCGCCAAGCGGGCGTAACGATGGCGCCGGCTCTGCGCCATAGGCGCGCCAAGGAGGCGAAACCCCTTAGGGTAATCTTTAATCTTTTCGAACAGGACCGCGGGGCCGTCGGTCTCGCAAATCCTGCGAACGATGGCTCCCGCTTCGAGGTCCCAATCAACCTCGACTCCTATACGCTGAAGCTCTCCGGCTTTTTCCAGAGCAAAGAGCCATTCTCTTAAGTCAACAAACGGCATAAGCTAACTCCCGATTGCAACTTTGTGACAGAAGAGTCCCCTCTTTGTCAACTTAGCCCCCCAAGGATCTCCCGCAACGACCCTTTCAGGACTTGCTTGGCCAGGCTCCCTCGGGGAACGCGCTTTCGGCTGCGGCCGATGGATCAGTGCCTCAACCGAACCTTCTCGTCCCTACGTCCGCAGCCTCACTCGCGCTCCCCTCGCTCGCTCCGTGCTACTCTGTCCATATTCCGCTCAGGGAGCCCGCTCAGCCCTACTTGAGAGGTCCGCTTGTTTTTCATCCTCTCCCCCTCGGTCTGCCTGGGGGTGTCTTGAGGGACCGTATGTCCTCGCTGCGCTCGGAATCGCAGATTTCAAATCTCAGATTTTCAATTTGAAATTTGCTATTTGAGATCCCGAAGGGCCTGCATCGGCCCGGAAAGATACCCTCGGCAGGCCTCCCCTACTTCCTCTGGACAAAACGGCTATTCTGGTCTAAATTCAGTCGTTTCGCGGAAAGGGGGTTATATGGCAGAGACCAGCAGACCGGCCGCAGTACAGCTCTCTGAAATTGGCGCCTACCTGGGTCCCGGAACCAAGGCAAACGGCAAGTTGCTCTTCGAAGGGACAACGACAATAGAGGGGGAAATCGAGGGAGAGATCCTGGTCCACGGCAACGTCACTATCGGCGAACACGCAACCATCACGGGAAAAATCGTTGCCACCTCCGCTCTCATCCGTGGAAAGGTTACGGCCGACATACAGGCTGATAAAAAAATAGAGATTCAGCCGCCCGGGGTTGTTATTGGCGACGTTGTCACTCAGAGCCTGGTGATCGGAGATGGGGCGATCCTGGAGGGACACTGCTCCATGAGAAAAGAAAAGGAAGGAAAAGTTTTTCCCCTGCTCCGCCAGGAAGCTACGGCCACGAATCCCGAAGGGGCTTCCTCCTAGGAAGCTCATCCCTCCACGAATAGAGGAACCAGCCGCCGCTCCTTCGCCGCCACCAGACCACGCGCCGTTATCCTGAGCGCCGGAAGAGTCACAAAGGGGAGAAACATCAGGGCGTACATAGGTTTGGGAAAAGGCGAACCTCTCTCCCGAAGACAGCGGTGAATTCGGCTAATCCCCTCCCCCATTTCCTGCCAGGGCCGGAGGGAAAAAATACCTCCCACAGGGAAATCGATCTTCTCCAGTACCACCCCATGGTCCACCACCGCCATACCCCCTCCAGCCTCGATCAGGATGTTGGCACAAAGGGCCATATCCTCGTCGCTGCTGCCGGCGATCAAAAGAGTATTCTCGTCCAGGCTCGCCGTAGTCCCGACCGCCCCTACCCTTGCCCCAAACCCTTTGACAAACCCCAGGGCGATTTTTCCGCTCTCCCCGTGCCGCTCGAAGACCGCTACTTTTAACAAATTCTGACCGAGGTCCGCCTCCAGAAACCCTTTCTCGCAACGGCTCTCTAGGATCGTTTCGGCCGTGATGTTGAAATTTACGAGCTCCATGACGCGAATCTTTGCCGAGTTCGAGGAGCAAGGGATGCGGAAGGAATTCGGGGATACGTCGGCAGTCAGCCTTAAAGAATGGAAGGTATCGCCGGGGAAGGAGATGGGCCGGCTGTTGACCAGAGTCTTACCTTGCCGGGCTACCACTTCTCCTCCTATCAAAGTGGAATGAACTCTCACCTCTTGAAGGTCCTCGAGCAAAGTAATATCCGCGTAACGTCCCGGAGCAATTCCTCCCACCTCTTGTTCCACGCCCGAATAAGTGGCTGGATTCAAAGTCGCGGCCTGGATCGCAACAACCGGCGGAAGTCCAAGATGGATGGCGCGCCGCACAACGAAGTCCATATGCCCGTCCTGCTGAACGTCATCCGGCGCCATTCCATCAGTCACCAGAATGAGCCGTTGGGTGCTTAAGCGCCGGCTGACAATGGGCGGAAGCGTCGAATCCAGGTCGCGGCGATTAGAGCCCTCGCGCAGCATTACCCAATAACCGGAGCGGAGTCTCTCGATAACATCCTCTTCGCGTATCGGCTCGTGGCAGGAGGAAATACCGGCGGCCGCAATTGCGCAGAGTTTTTGGTCCCTCGCCCCCGAGGTATGGCCATGGATAATCTTTCCCGCGCTTAGGGCCAGCGCTATTTTTTCCAAAAGCTCCTGGTCCCCCTGGACAAGGCGCAGCCAGGAGACGATCTCCCCCAATCCCAAGACCCGGGGATCGGCCAAAGCCTGGGCAACTTCATCCCGAGAAAGCGATTGAGTGCTGCAGAGCGCAGGGTCCTGTGGAGCGACCATAGAGACCAAAGTGAATACCCGTAAAGGATGAGCTTCCACCTCGTCGAGAAAAAGCTTAAGCCCTCTAAAGCCAAAGACCGTCTGCGGTTCGTCGCAGGAGGCGACCAGCGAGGTCGTCCCGTGAGGGAGATAGGCCTGGAGATATTCGTAGGGACGGCAAAAATGGCCGATGTGGGTGTGGCCGTCGATGAAGCCGGGAGCGACGATAAGTCCCTTTGCATCGAGGCGCCGGGTCGCCGGTCCGGCGGTGTGGGCTGCGCTCGGCCCGACGTAGCATATCCTTCCATCCAGGACGGCGATTTCGAATCCGCGCAGGATCTCTCCGGAATAGACGTTGACGAGCTCTCCGCCGGTTACGATCAAATCCGCCTTGATCTCGCCCATCGCCCCGCGGATGAGTCTCTCGATCTGTTGCTTGGAACGCACCATGAGGACTTTTTAACATAGAGCAGGCGACATTACCAAA
>MGRY01000100.1 GCA_001799045.1 Deltaproteobacteria bacterium RIFCSPLOWO2_02_56_12
CAAGCAAATTCTAACTCTATGAATTTTTGTAAGGATCTGGCCTTTGCTCGTGCGGCATTTTTAAATTAGGACAATAGCAGATTTCCTAACTACTGGATGGCCTGCAAGAAACCGATCACCTCGGGAATCAGCCCGTTCCAATCCCGGCTCTGCGGCGAAAAAGAGAGCCGGCCCTCCGGCGAAAAACGATAGCGGGCCTGATCCTTTCCTATCAGATCAACCAACCGCTTCACCTTGACCGGAGAGTCAGGGTGGAAGAGGAGGGAGAGTCTCCCGTCGTTGTAGGTGATCTGCTGCACTAAGTAATCTTTGAGCACGCGGCGGAGATACATGACCAGGAAGAGGTTTTCCACCTCAGGCGCGTAGGGACCGTAGCGGTCCTGGATCTCCTCTTTAAGCCCATCCAACTCTTTAAGATCGCCGAGGCTCGCCAAGCGCTTGTAAAAGAGCAATCTCTGATTCGCGTCGGGAATATAGTCCTGCGGAAAATAGGCGGGAATCCCCAACCGAATCTCCGGTTCCACCTCCGGCTCCACGGCCTCGCCCTTGAGCTCCTGCACCGCCTTCTGCATCATCTCGGTGTAGAGTTCGAATCCTACCGCAGTGACATGGCCGGATTGTTGTTTCCCCAGGAGATTTCCCGCGCCGCGGATTTCCAGATCGTGCAGCGCCAGCTTGAAGCCGCCCCCTAGCTCGTCCAGCTCCTGAAGCGCCCTTAGCCTTCTCTCGGCATCGCGCGTTATGATTTTCTCGCCGGGGATCAGCAAATAGGCATAGGCGCGGTGATGGGAGCGCCCGACCCGTCCGCGCAGCTGATAAAGCTGGGCCAGGCCGAATTTGTCGGCCCGGTTGATGATGATGGTATTGGCGTTGGGAAAATCGAGTCCGGACTCAATGATGGCGGAACAGACCAGCATCTGCGTGCGGTTTTCCAAGAAATCGAGCATGACCTTTTCCAGCTCCCGCGGCCGCATCTGGCCGTGTGCCACAGCGATCTTCGTCTCAGGGAGCAGATCGGAGAGTTTCTGCGCCATCCGCGAGATAGTCTCAACTCGATTGTGAAGGAAAAAAACTTGCCCGCCGCGCTGGATCTCGCGCAGCACCGCGTCCCGGATCACTTCCTCATCGTACCTCGTGATATAGGTGTGGATCGCCAGGCGATCCAGCGGCGGGGTTTCGATAATGCTCATGTCGCGGATCCCGATCAGCGACATATGGAGGGTACGCGGGATCGGCGTGGCCGTCAGACTCACGACATCCACAGTAGAGCGGAACTTCTTGAGCCTTTCCTTATGGACCACACCGAAGCGATGCTCTTCATCGATCACGACAAGCCCCAGATCCTTAAATTGGACGTCTTTCTGGAGCAACCGGTGCGTACCGATGACAATGTCGACCGTCCCCTTCGCCAAATCTCGAAGCGCCTGCTGACTTTCTTTGGAGGTCAGAAAACGGCTTACCATCTCCACCCTGACCGGATAGCTCCGAAAACGGTGGCGAAAGGTTTGCAGGTGCTGTTGAGCCAGGACCGTCGTGGGGGCAAGCACGGCCACCTGCTTCCCGTCCATCACGGCGAGGAAGGCGGCCCTGAGCGCCACCTCCGTTTTTCCATAGCCCACGTCGCCGCAGACGAGGCGGTCCATCGGTTTCTTCTTCTGCATGTCTGAGAGTGTTTCCTCGATGGCCCGCTCTTGATCCGGCGTCTCTTCAAATTCAAAGGAGGCCTCAAATTCCCGATAGAGATGGTCCGGAGCGGGGAAGGCATGCCCCTCATGTACTTCGCGCGCCGCATAGACTCCTATGAGCTCCTGGGCCATGGCCAGAATCGACTTGCGGGTCTTGGCCTTCACTCTCTCCCACGAATGGCCTCCAAGCCGATCCAAGGTCGGCTGGGCTCCGTCACCCCCGATATATTTCTGGACGAGGTTGATCCGATCTACGGGAAGATAGAGACGGTCCGCGCCCTCGTACTCCAGATGGAGGAACTCTCCCTCGGTACCGGCCACCTTAAGGAACTTAAGGCCCCGGTAGATACCGATCCCATGGTCCAGATGGACCACATAATCGTCCTGCTTGAGCTCGCTCAGACTGGTAATGAAATGGCTGGGATAGCTCTTTTTTGCGCTGCCGCGCTGGCTCCGCCTGGTGCCGAAGATTTCATCCGTTGTGACCAGGATCAAGCGTTCTTCGGGCAGGCGAAAACCCTGGGTCAGCCCTCCCACCAGGATGCAACGGGCCGGTTCTTCACCCGCATGGAGCAGGGGAAAGGGGATCTCCGCCAGAGGAAGATCGAGCTCGTAATGGGCAACCAGTTCTCTCAGCCGCGTCGCGTCGCCATGGGTAGGCGCTACGAAAACAACTCTATCCGCTTCCCATTCCTTGAGTCGCCCCACAAGCGGGGCCAGGGAAGGCTCTTTGACCTGCAGGGAGGAGATCTCCTGGTGGATATCCGTATTGAGGTAGGATCTTATCGTAAAAATAGAGTCACGGCTTTTTTCCTTGGAGGGCATAACCTCCAGCGACTCGCTGTGGATCTGGCGGAAGGAGGAGATCTCATCACGCCATTCTTTCTCGCTGAGATAAAGACTCTCGACCGGAGGAGTAAAATAGCCTTCCCCCTTTGCCTTGGCCGCTCTTTCCCATGTCAGACGCTCAAAACGCTCCACCTCCGTCTCCACCTGAGCGGCCTGATCCAGCCATACCAGCGTCTCGGCCGGCAGATAAGAAAAAAGCGGGGAGAGATTAGAATAAAAATAGGGAATCAAGAACTCCATCCCGGCAAAGGGAACTCCGGATCTGACCGATTCGAGAAGGGAGTTTTTCTCCTTCCGTCCCATCTCCAACTCTTCAGCCCTTTTCTCGATCCCTTTCTCCACGATCTCTATTCTTTCCCGTTTCAGCGAAAACTCCTTCATGGGCAAAAGCAAAAGTGCCTCATGGCGGTCGCGGGAGCGTTGAGTGGAAGGATCGAACTCTCGAATCGATTCCAGTCTGTCGGAAAAAAATTCCAGGCGCATGGGGCGCGAATGGGCAGGGGGAAAAATATCCACGATCCCGCCCCGCACACTGAAGTCACCCCGCTCCTCCACCAGGGGGACATTCTGAAAACCCCAGGCCGCCAGATGGGAGAGGAGATCCTCGCGCGCGATTTCCGAGCCGGCCACCAGATAACGGTAGGACTGCTTCAAGGCCTCTTTCGGGATCGTTCTTTGCATCAGCGCCGCCGGCGTGGAGATCAGGATCGGGGCCTGACCTTCCAGGAGATGGTAGAGTCCCTCCAGGCGCGCCGCGACATTGTCTGGATGAGGAGAAAGCCTTTCAAAAGGCAGAATCTCCCAGGAAGGAAAAAAATGGAGCCGTTTCTCGAGCGGGGAGAGATCCCTTTCTTCTCCCAGGAAAAAAGCCAGATCGAAGAAAAGTCTCTCCGCCTCAGGCGGCGTCGGTGCAATGATGAGAATGGGCTGGCGGCTCCTCTGAGCGATCAACGAGAGGAGATAAGCGCGGGCGCCGCCTTTAAGACCGTAAACCCTTTTCTCCCCTTGCCACTTTTCCCGCACAAGGGGCGTTATCTTTTCCTGTAAGCTCGAGGAAATCATCGGAAGAAGAAAAAACGACGGAGGAGAATCTTGGGGATCTCTCCCTTTACCGCCCCGCTATCGGCCTCGGCCTGGTCGGCCCACTCCTCCATCGCCCGGATTAAACGCTTAACTCTGATTCCCAAATAGCCCGGCTGGTAGTTCTCCAGGCGAATCATTGCCTGACGGACCATCCGCACCGGTCCCTGGACCTCGCCAAAATCCACGAACAGGCGGCACGCGGCAGCGAGTTGGATCAACCCTTCCAGAAAGGGTTTGTTGTCTTCCTCAGCCCGATGATAAAAATCCTCCAGAGATTCGTGGGAGGCAAAATAACGACCGGCATTAAACAGACGTACTCCTTCCCGCAGCCGAGCATCCATAAGTGAAAGCCTCAATCTAAAGTTAACAAGTTCCCCTTAGGGGCTCAAGGGCAAGCCCTGCGGGATTTCAAATCTCAAATTTCAAAATTGCAGATTTGAAATCTGAGATCTGCAATTTGAGACTTCGTCGTGAGCTCCCTTCGGTCCGAGCACTCAGGGTCGAGGACAGTCGAACGATTCCGAGCAAAGCGAGGATAAGTTGACTCCGGGTGAAGAGCAATGATAAACGACCTCAAAGGCTTCCACTGCTGATTACGGAGGACCTTAACATGGCTGAGGGAAAACATTTCGTAACAGACGTTGCCATTATCGGCACCGGAGGGGCCGGTCTTGCCGCAGCCTTCGAGGCGCGCGGCGCCGGCGCCCGGGTCGCGGTGTTGGAACAGGCCGAGAGCTTGGGGGGGGCCTCGATCATTTCCGGCGGCGGTTGTTTTATTGCGGGAAGCCCGCTGCAAGAATCTCAGGGAATTCATGACACCCCCGACGATGCCTTTGAGGATTGGGTCAAGTGGGGACAGGGCTCGGCGGACGAAGAGTGGGCAAGGTTCTATATCGAGCATACGCTCCACGATCTCTACTTTTGGGCCGAGAGCCTCGGGGTAAGGTGGGTCGATGTGCGGCTTCAGGAGGGCAATCGAGTCCCGCGCTGGCACCGGCCCGATAATAATGGCCTGGGCATCACCACAGTTCTGATCAACGCCGTGCACAACCGGGGGATCACAGATATCCTGACCTCCACAGCAGCAACCAAGATCCTCACTGAGAACGGCAGGGTATGCGGCCTGGAGGCTGTCAACACGAAGAGCGGAGAGACCATAGAGATTCGTAGCAAGACGCTTGTGGTCGCTACGGGGGGTTTTAACGCCAATCTCGATATGATCCGTGAGGTAAGGCCTGATCTTAGGGGCCGTAAGATCATGGAAGGGGCTGGCGTTGGAGCCACAGGCACAGGGCATAAACTCGTGCGCGAGATCGGCGGCTATCTCACGCATATGGATAACATCTGGTTCTACGCTTATGCCACCCCGGATTACCGCGATTCCAGAGCCCAACGAGGTCTGGTTTTCCGCCATACCCCGGGCTACATCTGGGTCAACCAGCAGGGGCGTCGCTTCCACGATGAATCCCGCTCTGGCGGCGCCTCGGCCTCGCCTGCCCTCATGGCCCAAGATCCTCCCCACGCGTGGGCGGTTCTCGATAGCCAGATGGCGGCCAAAATGGAGGTCGCCGATCCTTATTATCGGAGCGGCGCTAAAATCCGGCGGGATAGGGTCCAAGAATTGCTGGACAACTCCCCTTACATCCGCAGGGCCAACTCATTCGAAGAACTTGGACGCAAAATAGAGGTCGACCTCCCTGCCTTTCTCGCCACAGTAGAGCGCTACAACCGAGCCTGCGAAAGCGGCCTGGAGCAGGAGCCGGAATTTGGCAAACCTCTCAATCAGTCGAAGAGATTTGACACACCGCCATATTACGCGGTGCAACTTTTTCCCCTGGCGCGCAAGAACTTCGGCGGCATCAAGACCGATCTGAAGTGCCGGATACTCAATAAGTATTTTCAGCCTATCCCTGCCCTCTATGGTGCCGGAGAGGTGACCGGGATGGCGGGCGGACACATCAATGGGCGTGCTGGACTGGAGGGGACCATGCTGGGGCCGTCCATTTTCAGCGGGCGCGTGGCAGGCGCCTGGGCTGCCGAGGAGGCTGGCTTCGGCCCCGGTTTTATCGGTAAGCCAAACCGCCCTTGATCTATGGCTTTGCATACGGTCCGCGGCTACTGCGCACTGTGCACGGCGCACTGCGCCACGATAACCACGGTCGAGAACGGCCGGGTCGTTCGCCTTGACCCTGATCCCGACCATCCCAACGGCGGGGTCATGTGTCTCAAAGGCAAGGCCGCCCCGGAACTTCTTTACCACCTCGATCGATTGAACTACCCGCTGCGGCGCACCCGACCAAAAGGCGATTCTGATCCCGGATGGGAGAGGATCGGCTGGAACGAAGCGCTCGATGACATCGCAAAACGCCTGCGCGCCATTCGTGAGCGCTACGGCGCCCGCGCCGTTGCCCTGGCCAAGGGGACCCGCAGCGGGACTTCCGTGGACGATGCCGAGCGCTGGCTCGGCAGATTTCTCAACGCCTTCGGGAGTCCGAATTGGGTCTCCACCACTCACGTCTGCAATTGGCACAAGGACACGGGCTTCAGCTACACGTTCGGCGTGAATCTCCCTACTCCTGATCTGACACACAGCAACGTCTTTCTCCTCTGGGGCCATAACCCCAGTTTCACTTCCCTGATCCTGGCCCATGACATTGTAGCCGCCAGGGCCCGTGGCATGAAGATCATCGCCATTGATCCGCGCCGGGTCGGCATCGCCAGCCAGGCGGATATTCTCCTTCAGGTCCGTCCGGGCGCTGACGGCGCGCTCGCCCTCGCGCTCATCCACGCGCTGATCGAACAGGCTCAATACGACGAGGCTTTTGTGCGCGACTGGACTAACGGACCATTTCTTTTGAACTGCGACACGGGTGCGGCGCTCACGGAGGCTGATCTGACGGCTGCAGGCCGGCCGGACCGTTACCTGGTGTGGGATGAGATAACTCAGCGTCCGATGATCTATGATTCCCTCTCCGGCTGCTATGAAAGTGATAACATCCGTCCGTCCCTTTTCGGCGCTCGGACAGTGCGGGACAACAAGGGCGCAGAGATCCGCTGCCAGCCTTGCTTTTCTGCATTAGCGAATATTGCTGAGCGCTATGCGCCCGAGCGTTCAGAAACGATCACCTGGGTACCTGGAAAAATGGTCCGGGAAGCGGCGCATCTTCTCGCCGCCAATCGGCCAGCCAGCCTGTACA
>MGRY01000101.1 GCA_001799045.1 Deltaproteobacteria bacterium RIFCSPLOWO2_02_56_12
AGCTTGTCGAGTCATACCATCCCAACGGATTGTCGCGGAAGATCTCGGCGAAAAGAATGAATCTGTCGGGGTAGAGGTCGAGAAGTCTGGTCGCGTGATCGAGAAGCTCTTGCTGTTTACCGTCAAATGCAATGCCGTGAAATCCAAGGGTGCATGTGATGTTGTTCCGGTCGAGGCTGGCAACATAGTCCGCAACTGTTAATTCAGTTGCGGCCTCTCGAGCATCCACGCGGTATTGCACTTCGGTTGAACTCTCTGACTGATACGGCACAATATGAGCGTGGGTCTCGAAAAGAGGCCCCACGTAACTCTGAGCCAGAGCAAAGGCGGAGTAAGCCAAGGCTAATGCCATCAATAGGACTACGAGCCCGCCTCGCATTTGATTTCTCTTCATAAATCCCTCCTTTAAAGTAGAAAAGCCCGGGGTTGCATTGCTAGCTGATAGTTCCCTCCTGCTAGGAGGTTTACGGTCTAATTGTACTCCACGATACGTGTTCGTTGGCCGAGAAACATGGGGTCCGGCAGTGTTACGAGAGCGTGGGGACGAGCCTCGGCTACCGCTTCCAAGGCCGTATCCAAATCTTTTGAACCTCGTTGTGTAGAAATGGGTTGCAACTGGACTTTCAAAGAACGAGCTGAGACTTCCAACTCCTTCATGGCCGTTTCTTGCGCTGGCGATGAACTCCAGAGAACTGCCACGCGGGTGACCGTTGGGACCGTCTCCTTTAACAGTTCCAGCCTTTTCCCGGTTAACTCAGGGGCAAAGTTTGTGAGCCCGGTAATGTTCCCCTCAGGCCGCACCGGGTTGGCGACAAACCGGCCTGCAACAGGGTCGCTCATGACTGGCATGATGATGGGGATCTTCGAAGTTGTGTTCTTTAGAGCCTCGATTGCCGCGCCGCCGTCGGATAAAATGACGTCAACCTTGAGCCGGACAAGCTCGGCTGCAAGATCAGGAAGGCGGTCATTTTTCCCCCCTGCGTCCCGGTACTCGAGGATAATATTGCTTCCCTCCACATAACCGAGATCTCGGAGACCCTTGCGGAATTCCTCAATGCGAGACCGGTGCCCAGAGTCGAGCCAAAGAAGACCGACCCGTGCCACCTTTTTTGGTTCCGCTGTGGTGGCTGTGGACGCGGTTGCGCCGAGCGCCATTAGGACCAGAAGAAGCGCGAAATTCTTTCTTACGCCCGTCACCCCATAAGTCCCAGGTATCTCCAATAAGGGATGCCCGCGATGAGACCCAGGATGTACGCAAGCGCGTAAACTGGATTGATCCGACACATGAGCGGGTAAGTAAAGGCCTTTCCGTCCGTCGTGGCATAGGCCATCGTATGCCAATCCACCTGGAAGCGGAAGAACCAGACTTCAGCCCCCATAAGGATGATCACGGTCATAACCCACGGGCTGATTCCCATGTCGCTGGACAGCGACGAGAGCGCCACCACCAGGGTGATGACGACCAGGCGGCTAGTGAAGACCAGCTTGAGCGCATAGCCTATGAGGGCGATGATGATAAAGGCGATCGCCGGTTGGTCCACGAACGGAAGAACGAAAGGGGCCAGGAAGCCGCTTAACCACTCGTCGAGCTTTGCCTTGGTAAGGAGCGAGGGTATGCTCAGAGTCGCTCCGAGGTAGATTAAGAATTCCCAATCGATTCCCTTCTTGAACATTCCCCACCCCAGGACTCCTGTGTTGATCAGGACAGTCAGTCCGATGAGCGAGATCCAGGCGGCGTGGATCTTGTGGTAGGAAAAGGTCAACCAACCCGCCACCGTGAAGCAGAGCACTACCAAAGTGATCCACTCCTCTCGGGATAGCGGCCCAAGGATCTGGATCTGATTCTGAACCATTCTGTAGGAGACCCGTGACTGGCTTTCAGGTCGGTACAGAAGATTGACACCTAATAGAACGGTTGCGATGACCACCAGCGTAGGCGGCAAAGTGGCGATAAACCAGTAACCCCAGGTAAACTGAGCACGGACATCGGCCGGCAAAAGACCCCAGGCTAGAAGGGTAGCGGTGGAGCCGGTGAGATAAAGAAAGTTGAGTTGTCCGAGACCCAAAAAAGTTGCGGCAAAGAGTCCAGTCGTGGCCTTGGAGTGGTCTTTATATCCCAAGCTTTCCGAGAGATTGAGGATCATCGGGCTGATGATGGTGGCGCGCGCGCTCTTCTGCGGAATGAGCGCTGCGATGACGACTCCCATAAAGCCCAGCGCCAGGGTCTGCCAGTGATAGGTCAGTGGAAAGAACCTGACCAGTTGGAGGGAGAGTCGGTAAAATAGCCCGGAGCCGGTGATTGCAGCCCCCAACGCCAGCACTCCCAGGGACATGAACCACGTCGTGCTGGCATAGCCGCCAAGGACGGTTTCGCCTGAGCCGAGCCCGGTTAAGATTAACGCTAGTGCGAAGAACAGGGCTGTTCCGTGCTCGGGAAAGACCCAGAATATCCAGAAGATCAGCGTTGCGGAGAGCAGCGCCACCAATTTGAGTGCGTCAGGTCCCAGGCCGATGTCCGGTTGCCAGAACCAAAGATAACCCCAGACGCTCAGACCTAGCGCTCCGCCGATCCACCGGCCGGGGGAGTCTATTCGGCAGAAGCGAGAGCAGAGAGAGAGAAGGCGCGACCAGAGGGAGGCTTCTCCTGAGATAGCCTTGGAAAGCTGCCATGCCTTTGCAGGTTTTCCCCTATCCCAATAAAGCTCCGTCACATCGCCGGCCAGAGTTGCGGTCTCTTGCTCCATCAGGGTGAGCGCGCTGCGCAAGCAGTTAAGCGCCTGAACATAATCCTTTTTCTCCACCAGGATATCGGCCATGTTTTGGTAGCGCACGACCGATTCAGTTCCCGCCGCCTTTCGGGCGAGGACCTCTTTGTAAGTTCGGACCGCGCCGGCAAAGTCGCCTAAATGCGCCAGCGTTTGCGCCTTTATGTGAACCAAGCGGAGGTCGGAGAAGAAGTAGTCTTGAGAGATTCTTTCCAGAGCGCTTTTTAGGAAAGAGGCGGAACCGTTGAGCAACTCTTCTTTGTGGTCGCTCAGGATGCGGGTAGCTCCAGCCCAGTCCTGCGCTTCTATGAAGTGGTGGGTCGCGTGATCCCAAATGTTGAGCGAGTGGTATATCTCAGCGAGCCGTGTATGCAGTTGCCGTCTTGTTTCTTTGCCTTCCACCGCGACGAGTTTTTCCACCAGAAAGTCTCTGAAAAAGCCGTGCAGTTCATACCCCTTCCCGTCCAGGGCCCGGATCAGCGGCAGCTGGCTCTTCACCAGGTTGTTCAGGAACCCCTCGGCCTTTTCCGTTTGCAGGAGCACATTGACATTCTTAGGGTCGACGGTGGTGAGCAACGAGAGATGGCGTAAGAACTCTTGCTCCTCCGACGGCCGGGAGCCATAGAATTCCTCTGCCAAGGTGTTGAAGGTATCGCGGCCTTGAGAGTATTGCTTTTCCGCATGGGTGAGCCGTCTGCTCAGGGTAGCGCAGAAGTGAAGCAGCCAGGTGGGGTGCTTTTCGATCAGCTCATCCCAGTCTTCCCGGCTGAGCCTCCAGACCGTGGCATCCTTGACGGCGACGATAGTGGCGGAGCGGGGGTCGCCGGAGAGCAGGGCCATTTCGCCAAAGCAGTCCTGAGGTCCCAGCACCGCGATGACTTCCGATCTCCCCCCGGCGGTATTGAGCACCACCTGCACAGCGCCGGATTGGATGATGTAGAAAGAGTCTCCCTTCTCTCCTTGAGAGAAAACCGTTGCCCCCGCCGCGAAATTCTTTTCCTCCAGCTTGCCCAGGATCTTGGCTACGTCCTCGCGCGCCAGCCCGGAAAAGATCGGGATGTTTCTGATGATGTCAGCCAGGTCGGCCATGAGGTTACCGGATGACTCTGTCCGCCTTCTTGAGAATTGCTGGCGGGATGGAGAGTCCGATGGCGTTGGCCGTTCTTAAATTTATTACCAGATCAAACTTGCTAGCTTTTTCTACCGGCAAATCTTTAGGCTTTGCTCCCTTGAGTATCTTATCTACTAAGCGGGCGGCCTGACGGCCCATCTGGTAATAGTTTGGGCCATACCCGGCCAGGCCTCCTTGAGTGACCCAGCTCTCCTCACTGAACATCGTGGGCCACCCCTTCTGTCTTGCCGCCTCAAAGATGAAATCCGCCTGGCTCTCGATCAAATCATCTGGGACATGGAAGAGAGCCTCGTCCTCTCTGCTCTGCATGGCATTGATAGATTTCTTTAATTCCTCGATTGACTTGACCGGGCGCTCCTCCACTTTGAGTCCTAGCTTTTCCCCCGCTTTTTTCGCGGCGAGAAAGTTTTCCCGGGAGTAGGGATTGTTGGAATCATAAAAGATGATTACCCGCCCCGCCTTTGGGGCGAGCTGCTTGAGAATCTCCATGCGCTTGTCAGACATTTGTAGGAAGAGGGCGGCCACGCCGGTTACGTTGGCCCCAGGGCGCGCCATGCTTTTTACCAGTCCTAGCGCCACTGGATCGGCGGGATGGGTGAATACGATTGGGATGTCGCTGGTCGCGGCCCTGGCCGCCTGCGTCGCTCTGGTCCCGGTGGTAAAGATCAGAAGGACCTTCTGACGGACCAGTTCGCCGGCCTCCCGCTTGAGGGCGCCCCGATTGCCTTTGGCGTCGCGGATTTCTATCTGGAGGTTTTTCCCTTCCTGATAGCCCAGTTCTTTTAGCCCCTCCCGCAGCCCCTTCACAGCTTGCGATTCTGAACGGAGGGACTCCGGAATCAGGACACCCACACTAGCGATGCGAGCGCTCTCTTGTGCCTGAGTTGCCGTTGGGACAAGCAAGAGAAAGAGCGCGGAGAAGAACATTTTCTTCATGATAGGCGCTTGCTTACCTTATCTTGAGACGAGGGTATCCTATCAGGGAGTTTTGTGTCAATCGGGCCAATCTCATTTGGCTTTCGGGCAGGGCGGGCTGCCTTACTGCTTGGGCTTTATAATATTAAACGCGGCGACAGGGCGGGAGAAGCCTTTTAGCTCAAGTTCTTCCAGGGGTTCGGCCTCGAAGAGTTCTTCGATTTTACTGAATGTTTTCTGATTAGTGAGGATCTGGCCGCCTTTGGCCTCATCACAGAGGCGGGAGGCGAGGTTTGTCACATTGCCCACGGCGCCGTAGTCCATCCGACCTTCGAACCCGATATTCCCCAGCGTTGCATAGCCAGCGGCAAGACCGATCCCCAAATCCAGGTCGTAGCCCTTTTTAAGCCATCCGGTGCGGAGCCCTTTCACCCTGGCGTGCATTTCCAGCGCCATTCTCGCAGCCTTTTCCGTGTGGTTCTCACAGGGTATAGGGTCATTGAAAAAGACCATGATTCCATCCCCGGCAAAACGTTCCAGCGTTCCCTGAAACTCAAAGATGAGTTTCCCCATTTCGGCGTGATAGATCCGCAGCAGCTCCATGATCTCCTCAGGCTCGGCGCTATCCGAGAATGCAGTGAAACCGCGCAAGTCCAGAAAAACGACCGTAATCTCCCGCCGGTGGCTCTTGAAAAGGTTTTCATCTTCGCTTTTGAGTATGGTCTCGGCGATTTGCGGAGAGAGATAACGCTTCAGGCGACCCATGCGCTCGATTTGACCTACCTGTTGAGTCACTTTATCCGTTAAGCCCCGGTTCCATTCCTCTAATGAATCTTGCATCTGTTTAATTCGCATCATCGAACGCACTCGGGCTAGAAGCTCGAAGGAATCGAAAGGCTTGACGACGTAGTCGTCCGCACCGGCATCCAGACCCTTCACCTTATCCTCCTGAGATGCCTTCGCAGTTAAGAGGATCACCGGGATGCCTTTGTATCTTTCATCCTGTTTTAGCTGCTTGACGACCTCGATCCCATTCATCTTGGGCATCATGTAATCGAGCAGGATCAGGTCGGGAAGAAAAGACGGCACTTTTTCCAGCGCCTCGGCGCCATCGTTGGCCCTCTCGATGACATAACCTTGGTCCGTCAACTCCTGCTCTAGGAGGTCGAGATTAAACGGCTCATCATCCACGATTAGAATTTTGTTCGGCATAACCCCTCTTATTTTAGATTTTGGATTTTAGATTTTCGATTAAAGACCGATTGGGAATTCCTTCCCCCCGCGACTTCTTTTTATCTGCGTTTTTTTCAATCCAAAATCCAAAATCGCAAATCCAAAATCATTTTATGACTTTATCCGCTCTTGCCAGCAGGTTCGGCGGAATCGTCAGGCCAATCTGCTTCGCGGTCTTCAGGTTGATGACCAACTCGAACTTCGTCGGCTGCTCCACTGGAATGTCGGCTGGCTTCGTGCCTTTCAGGATCTTGTCCACATAAGTGGCGGCGCGCCGGAACATGGCGACAATGTCAGCCGCGTAGGACATGAGACCGCCGGCCTCCACATATTCACTGTTTGAATACATCGCTGGCAGCCTGTTTTTGGCCGCCAGGTCCACGATCCTTGCTCGAAGACGATCCAACGTAGGTTGTTGTAGCCCGATAAGAGCATCGGCGCGCCCCCTGGTCATTGCCGAGAAGGCGCTCTCCAAGTCGTTGGGCTTTCGAACTTCCGCGGGTCGAAGCTGGAGACCCAACGCCCGTGCAGCGACTTCGAGCTCTTTTATCTGTGGGCCGTGTCCTTGAGTGCCAGGATCCGTGAGAACAGCTACGCGGGCAAGCTGGGCAGTGATTTCCTTGAGCAACTCCAGACGTTTTCCCCCTAGTTCCGGCGCCAGATGGGTTAACCCGGTGATGTTTTCCCCGGGTCTCGCAAGGCTCGCCACGAAGCCGAGCTCAACCGGATCACTACCATGCGCCATGACGACTGGGATCAGCTTAGTGACATTTTTGGTCGCTCTAGTTGCGGTAGATCCACCGACAACGATGACATCAACTTTGAGACGGACTAGCTCCCCCGCCAGGTCGGGGAGTCGCTCCAACTTCCCCTCCGCATATCGGGAGTCGATGGCCATGCTCTGTCCCTCAACGTAGCCCAGCTCGCGCATACCTTGGCGGAACGCCTCAATGCGGCTGGAATCAGACGAAGGTGAGAGCACAGAGAGATAGCCGATCCTGGGAACAGTTTTCGGCTGCTGCGCCCCGACGAACGGAACAGTGGACAGTAGAGCAGCAGTCAGTAGGCAGATAATAATTTTCCTATTCATGGGTTTCCCTGTTTGCTGTTGCCTCTCTTATTTGATGACTTTGCCCGCCCTTGACACAGGTAGCTACCGGAAGCTACATTACTATCTATGAGAGCCGTAGGTCTGAAAGTCCTCAAAAACAAGCTCAGTGAGTACGTCCGCCTTGCCACGCATGGCGAAACCGTATTGGTGACCGACCGTGATCGCGTGGTCGCCGAACTGGCACCCCCCCAAAGGAATCGGAGCCCGCTGCTGGCCGACGCCTTGCTGGCTGAGGCCGTGCGCCAGGGATGGATTACGCCCCCCGCTCTTCCAGGGGCGGGCCCACCACCACGCAAACCGGTTATGTCCTTTCGCAAACTTCTTCGGGAGTTGGAGCAAGACCGGAGCGACCGGTGATCTATCTTGATGCCTCGGTTGCCCTGGCTCACCTTCTTGCAGAGGATCGGGCGCCGCCGGATCGGCTTTGGCAGGAGGAGTTGATCTCCAGTCGCCTGCTTGAATATGAAGTTTGGACTCGAATCCATGCGCAAAAACTCACACGCTCGCACACAGATGAGGCGCGTTCCCTGCTGAGCCGTGTCGCTCTCGTTGAACTCTCTCCACCGGTCCTCGTAAGGGCTTTGGAACCTTTTCCGAAACCGGTCCGAACTCTGGATGCGCTCCATGTGGCATCGATGGAGTTTCTCCGAAAGCAGGGACAGATCGTAAGGCTGGCCAGCTACGATGGCCGACTTGTCGATGCGGCTCGCGCCCTTCGGATTCCTATCTACAAGCTTTAAACCCACAACTCGCTCCCTTGCCTATTGCCTCACGCCGTTCGCTTCATTTAATAACCTTATCCGCCCGCGCCAGCACGTTCGGCGGAATCGTCAGGCCGATCTG
>MGRY01000102.1 GCA_001799045.1 Deltaproteobacteria bacterium RIFCSPLOWO2_02_56_12
TAGACTAAAAAACTTTGACCCGGGCTATACAGGAAAGTTCAAAAGCAAGAAGGCTGCAAGGAAAAAGCTGGAACAGGACATCCAAAAATTAGCGAATTATCAAGATGTTTTATACGCGCAGAACATCTATTCCGTATTGCTGGTCTTTCAGGCGCTGGATGCGGCGGGCAAGGACAGTGCTATTAAGCACGTCATGTCAGGCATCAACCCTCAGGGATGTCAGGTCTTTAGCTTCAAAGTACCGTCGGCAGAGGAGCTCGATCATGATTACCTGTGGCGCTATATGAAGGCTCTTCCTGAGCGGGGCCGCTTTGGGATATTCAACAGATCCTACTATGAGGAGGTGCTGGTGGTTCGGGTCCATCCCGAAATCCTGGAGAAACAGCAGCTTCCGCCAAAAGCGAAGGGAAAAAATATCTGGAAAGATCGCTATGAGGAAATCAACAATTTTGAAAAATACCTTGCACAAAATGGCGTCATTGTCGTGAAATTCTTTCTCAATGTATCAAAGAGCGAGCAGAAAAAAAGATTCCTGGAGCGCCTCACCTTAACGGAGAAGAACTGGAAGTTCTCTGCGACGGATGCGAAAGAAAGGATCTCTTGGAATAAGTATATGAAGGCCTACGAGGATGTCTTTAACCACACCAGCACCAAATGGGCACCTTGGTATATTATCCCGGCTGATTACAAGTGGTTTACGCGGGTTGCTATCGCCGATATCATTATTTCAAGACTCAAGTCCCTAAAATTGAGTTACCCGACCGTTACACCACAGCACAATAAAGACCTCCTCAAGACCAAGCGGATGCTAGAGAGAGGAGCTCTGTGAGGAGCATATAAACCCGCCCGTTCGGTTCTGTTGAGGAATTGCGGGTCGCTCTTGAAGCGTTTTAGTTCTGCGATCTTTTCCTCAGATCGATGAGCTCTATTTTATAGCCGTTCGGGTCTTCGATGAAGGCGATCTCGGAGCCTCCATGTTTCATCGGCCCTGGTTCACGCACGATCTTCGCCCCTTTGGCGCGGAGCGTCTCGCAGGTTTGGTAGAGGTCGTCCACCCCGAGCGCGATGTGGCCAAAGGCGTTTCCCAGATCGTATTGGTGCGTGTCCCAGTTGTAAGTTAGCTCGATGACAGTTGTTTCCGACTCGGGACCATAGCCGACAAAGGCGAGGGTAAAGCGCCCCGACGGGTAATCTTTTTTCCTCAGGAGCTTCATTCCTAAAACGTCGCAATAAAACTTGATCGACTCATCCAGGTCATTGACCCGGATCATGGTGTGAAGAATTTTCATAACGGACCCTCCCAAACCCCCTTTCACCATACCCCTTGCTGCGCGTCAAGAAGCTTGAGGTTCGACCGGCATCTTGGAAGAGGGCGCGGATATGGGATATATATCCGGTCCGGGCCGGCACAGACACATCAACGAGGAGGAAGGCACCCTCTATGGAAAATAGACGACGTCCTGGAACTTCGACGTTGCTTCTGGTAAGAGAAAAAGCATCAGGAAGGACGGATCGCTGGGTGCCCGGGGTGATTTTTCAGGAGCGCAACCGGGAGAGAAGCTGAACGTATAGGAATGGAGGGGCGACATCGATGAGATTGAATAACCAAGTGGCCATAGTTACAGGCGCCGGGCGTAATATCGGGGAAGATATAGCCAAGACCTTTGCCCAGGAGGGGGCTCGCGTCGCCGTGGTCGATCTCGATAAGGGAAGAGGGGAAAGGGTAGCGAGTGAGATCAACGCGGCAAATAGGGATCGTGCCATATCCATCGTCTGTGATGTTGCTTCTTCTGCGGATGTGGAGAAGATGGTCAAGACGGTCGTCCAAAAATGGGGCGGAGTGGATATTCTGGTTAACAACGCTGCCTGGACCGACCGCAAGACTATCCTCGATCTTACCGAGGAAGAATGGGACAAGGTCATGGCGATCTCGCTTAAAAGCGTCTTTCTCTGCACCAAGTTCGCCGCGCGAATCATGGTGGACCAGAAGCGCAAGGGCCGCATCGTCAACATCTCCTCCACCTCGGGCCATACCGGGAGGTCCGATGCCACCGCCTACACCGCCGCGAAGGCGGGCGTTCTCAACCTCACCCGCTCTCTGGCTGTTCAGCTCTCGGCTTATGGCATCCGGGTGAACTCCGTTACCCCCAACCGTATCGGCTCGCCGGTTGGGGAGGATGCAGTACCGGAAAACCGTTTTGTCAGAAACCTTGTCGGTCGGCGGGGAACCCCTAAGGATATTGCCTCGGCCGCGCTGTTTCTCTGTTCTGAGGAATCCGACTTTATCACGGCTGCGGATCTTCTGGTCGACGGTGGGGCCATGGCTTCTAGGATTTAGCAGCAGTTCACCCTCAAATTGAGCGAAGGTTTCACGCGTGAAAGCCATCATCTCCTGACTTCCCTGATGAAAGTCTTGCCGCAGATATAGATTTCTTTTGATCTTCTACCAACTTCTTATTGGTTAGCGGGAGATGGTCTCCAGTCCTTCGTACGTTTGTTAAGTGGTCTCTAAAATTCCTATTTTCAAGAAAATTTCCTATCTTTAGGAAGGGTGTTCTAGTGTATTTTCCTCTCTTCTCTCCTAAGCACGGTTTTTTAGAGAGCCGTTGCCGAAAAGGCGCAATAAAATAAAGGCTAATTTTTAATGCTTTCCATTTGCGCGTATTCGCTTTAGTGAGAAATTTGGTGGCATGTATCTTGCTCATCTAACGTTCGTTTGGATTTTGATGCTACCTTTAATTAGACCAATCAGCTGGACAAAAGATAGAGGAGAAACAAGATGATTGAGAAATTTAAAGAGTGGTACATAAACCGCCATACCTATGCCAAGCAATGGAAGGAGCAGACCGGCGGCAAGGTCATTGGTACGTTTTGTACTTACGTACCTGAGGAAATCCTGGTAGCCGCAAAGATGCTTCCTGCCCGCATTCTTGGGAGTCACGAGCCTCAGGATGTCACCGAGCCGCATATTTTTGGCATGTTCTGCCCCTTCTGTCGGGATGCGTTGGCGCAGGGGTTAAAAGGTAGGTTCAATTATTTGGATGGGGTTGTGCTGGCGCATTCCTGTATCCATTTTCGCCAGACCTTTAATTCGTGGAGAATCCACCTTCCGGTTGAGTTCAGTTACTACATCCCGATGCCCAACACGGTGCAGACACCCCATGCTCGGTCCTATCACAGGGTGGAGGTGGAGAATTTTAAAAAGGCGATTGAAGAATATACCGGTCGCCCGATCACGGAGCAGGATCTCGATCGAGGGATTGAAATTTTAAATCGCAACCGCCGTCTCCTGCGCAAGGTCTACGAATGCCGCAAGCTCGACAACCCACCTTTGACCGGCGAAGAGGCCATGTATATGGCGGTTACCAGCCAGTTCATCGACAAGGAGGAGCACAGCAACGTTCTGGAAGCTGTGCTCAAGGAGCTCCCTGAACGGAAGCTCCCGCGCGATTCAGGAATTCGCCTTATGGCCGTAGGGAGCGAGAACGATGATGCCGAGTTCTTTAAGATGGTCGAGTCCGTTGGCAGCACAGTAGTCATAGACGAGCAGTGCGCGGGGAGCCGGTACTTCTGGAATGAGTCTGTGCCCAACGGTGATCGCCTGGCAGCCATCGCGAATCGGTATCTGGATCGTCCGCCTTGTCCTGTCAAAGATTACCCTGCCCATTCCCGTTTCCAACACGTCCTGAACCTTGCCAAGGACTACCGCGCCCAAGGGGCGATCATCATGCAGGAAAAATTTTGCGACCCCCACGAAGGGGACAATCCCCGGCTGAAAAAGTTTCTGGAAGAGAACGGCATCCCCACCCTTTCCTTGGAGTTTGACTCGACCAATCCTTTGGGTCCTTTCCGTATCCGCGTGGAGGCGTTCTTGGAAACTATCAGAGGTGAGGAACTCTTTTGAGGAGGATTTGATAATGGCAACCCCAACCAAATATCCGACTGAAGCCTTGAAATGTTGGCCCAAGGCCAAAGAGATCCGCCAGCAGTACTACAAAGACTACGCTAGCGCCCACGACCGGGGGGGCATCCGCTGGAGTGGAGGGGCTTGGGCCTTCGATGCCGTTCCGATGGGCTTAGGCGATGACGTCCATGTCATGACGGGTGAACCTTACGCAGCCTCTATCGCCTTTGACCGCAAATTTGCCCAGGAGTGTCAGGATGCCACGGATGCCCGCGGCTGGGCCCGGGACCTCTGCTCCTATATGCGCATCTACTGGGGTTCTATGTACCTCAACCGCTTTTTCTTTGGCGGGGAGTTCCCCAAGCCGGATTTTTATTACCAGACCCAGATCTGCTGCAGCCACGCGAAGTGGGACCAGGAAGCCTCCCTGCATGAAAAGGTCCCTTTCTATTGCATCGACGTCTGCGTCGGTCCGTATGAGACCCTGACCGAGGAGCGCCTTAACTACGTTGTGAAGCAGTTGCATGACAGTATTGAGGGGATGGAGAAGACCACTGGGAGAAAGTACGACGACGAGAAACTCATTGCCGCGGTTCACAACGAGTGCCGCAGCACCTCCCTTTGGGCCGAGATCTGCACGCTCAACAAGGCGATTCCGGCGCCTCTGGATGAGAAGACCATGTTCTCCCTTTACGTGCTTAACACGCTCCAGCGCTCTTCCAAACAGATTGGCGACTTTTACGAGGAGCTGCGCGACGAGGTCAAAGACCGGGTGGCTCGAGGGATTGCCGCGGTGCCTTACGAGCGCTGCCGGATCATCACCGACACGCAACCTCCTTGGGGCTTCCTCAAGATCTACCGCTACATGGAGCAGTTTGGCGTTGTCTCCGTGGGCTCCCTTTACACTTTCGGCCTGGAAGGGATCTTCGGCGAGCAGGAAGACGGGAGCTGGGGTCCACGAAAAACGCCGCAGCAGTTGGGAATCAAAATTAAGACCAGGGACGAGGCGCTGAGAATTACTGCTGACTGGAACCTTTCCCGCCCGCAGTGGCAGCATTTCTATGACCCGGCCATCAAAACTCGTATGATGCTCAGGATTTATAATGAGTGGAAGCTCAACGGAGTCATCCTTCATCTCAACCGTGGCTGTGAAGGACTGACCGTGGGGAGTTCGGAAAATCGCTTGGGTCTAATCAAGGCGGGGGTGCCGGTCATGACCTATGAGGGCAACATGGCCGACGAAAAAGAATTCGATGAGCGGCGCACCACTTCCCGCATCGAGTCATTCATGGAAACCTTAGGCCTGGAACAGATTCCCGGCGCTGTTGCCGCACAGGCAGCGTCATAAACGGGTGCAGCGATATAGCGATTCACCGGGAAGAAAGGAGGAGAGTCTTGATTAAAGCCGGAATCGATGTTGGCGCCAAAACCATAAAAGTCGTCCTCATGGAGGATGGGAAGATCAGGGCTAAGGCCAAGGTCCTGAGCGGATTCGATCAGGAAGAATCGGCCAAGGAAGCTTTGGAGCAGGCGTTGAAGGAGGCTGGTCTTTCACGTGAGGCTATTGGGTCCATTGTCACTACCGGCAACGGGAGAAAGGCGATCTCGTATGCAAGTGGCGATGTGACCGAGCCGCGGGCTGCCGCACTTGGGGCCGTCTTCCTTTATCCCTCAGCCCGAACGGTGATCGATGTGGGGGCGGAAGAGGCAAGGGCGATCAAGTGCGACCCAAGCGGGAAGGTGCTCGATTTCGCCGTCAACGAGAAGTGTGCTGCCGGCTCAGGGGCCTTTACCGAGGCCATGGCTCGTGCCCTGGAAGTCCCATTGGAGGAGTTGGGTCCTCTCTCCCTCCGGTCAACTCAGACCATTCCGATGAACGCGCAGTGCACCGTATTTGCCGAGTCGGAGGTGATCTCGCTTATTCATTCAAAGACGCAGAAGGCCGATATCGCCCGGGCCGTACACGATGGGTTGAGCAGCCGGGTTGTTGCCATGGTGCGGCGGGTGGGGCTGGATCCCGAGCTGGTTCTGATCGGAGGAGTAGCCCACAACCCCGGCTTCGTGGAGTCCTTCAAAAGGACTGTCGGGATAGACGACGTTCGCACGGCTGAGGAGCCTGAGTTTGTGAGCGCTATCGGAGCGGCCCTGGCGGTGGGCAAGTAGAAAGAAAGGAGTCGCTATGGCGGAATTGCAGGAATATTGGAGATGGACCGAGTACAGCTGGCACCACCCCGAAATGGACTGGCGCCAGGGCAAGAGGATCGCAGCGGGTATCGATGTCGGCTCAGTGAGCTCTCAGGCTTTAGTTCTCGTGGACGGAGAGATCTTCGCCTTTAGCAACCTGCGCACCGGAAGCAACAGCCCCGACAGCGCTAACAACGCGATAAAAGCTGCCCTGAAGGACACAGGG
>MGRY01000103.1:0-5737 GCA_001799045.1 Deltaproteobacteria bacterium RIFCSPLOWO2_02_56_12
GGAATCTCAGATTGCAGATCTCACATCTCAGATTTGAGATTTGAAATTTGCCATTTGAAATCCCAAAAGGGCACGTCCGCAGCCTCACTCGCGCTCCCCTCGGCCTCTCCTCTGAGAGTGAGGGGGCTTGCCGAGCAAGCCGAAAGCACAGAGAGTGAACGGTTCAAAGAACCCACTGGCCCATTGCTTTCGGCGCGCGAGGTGAGTCCCCTCACGAGGTTCCGACGGGAGGCACTGGAGCGAAGGGATAGAAAGGACGGGGTCAGGTCTTGGATCTTGTATTTCACCTATCACTCCCAACGGGAAGTAAAAAGGTAGAAGTAAAAAGTGAAAACATCGGAGGCTCCCTTTATAATGCCGGGGACTAGAAAGACTGGGCGGTACGATGCATCGAAGTTGATTGAGGGGCAATTTGAGCCCAGAGCATCCGGGGTCCACCGTTGGATTTTGGAGGAATCAAGGGTCGAACGCGGCAGGAATACTTTGCTGCGGTCCGCTTGGGGTTGGATCGCAATTATGAGCCGATGGAAAAGATATTTAGCGGCGTGATCCGTAGGACTCTTCGCGCTCGCGAAGCGTAGTCCCCGTCGGCTTCGGAGATTGGTCCCGAAGGGGCTGAGGGATTGCTACATGGACTCCTTCGACGGCCGTGTTCGACGTGACCGAGGTGTACAGCAGGGCTTTGCGCTGGGTGGGGCTTCTTAGATATGGATTGGTTTCGATAAGAGGTTTTTTAGGCATGACTCACAATAGCACGGTTATTGGCAAAAGCTAAGCAGATTGCTCGGGAGTAGAGGGGTCAACCTGCCCCCTTTTCGCCTCCTTTATTTGGCAAGCTTATCCAGGATCGTGGTGTCGTAGAATTCTTTGGGCGCCGCCTTCCCCGCCTCCGGACGAGCGGTCGATGCCAAGAAGTCCAGGATGCCCTGAAGACCGGCGTCGGAGACCTTCAGATCCTTGGTAAAGCCAGGTGGTTTCGTCTCGAATTCGTAGGTTTTCTGCAACACCTCCGGGTCGGATTGCTTCGTGTATTTCATCAGCACGAACATGGCAAGTTTTGGGTCCTCATACCAGCGTAGATTCGCCTGCCGCAGGGCTCTGAGCAAGCGCAGCCATGTATCCGCCAGGGGACGGATTCGATCTCTGCGAACCACAACGCCCGTATTCTGGTAGGGTTTGTCGTAGGTGTCCACCAGGCGGGAAAACCCTGCCGCATCTGCGCTAAAGCTATAAGGCGGAGCTAGTGTAACGCCCGCGACCTGGCGCGATTGCAATGCCGACCACATGACTCCCGAACTTCCCAGAGCCATAGGCTGCACGTCTGTGAGCTTCAAACCCATCTTTGCCAGCGCGACTCGCCCTCCGTAGTCGGCCGGCGTTCCCGGCCGATTTGTGCCCACAATCTTTCCCCGAAGTTCGGCGGGGCTTCGGATATCCGGCTGCGCATGGAAGGAGAAGATCATCTTGTTGTGCAATCCCGCAATAAAAGCAACGTTGGCCCCGCTGAGGACAGCCGGTATTACAGACGGCGCAGAGATCACCACGGCATCCACCTCGCCTGCCACGAGGGCAGCCACGGCGATTTTTGCATCGATGTACAAAATTTTTGCGTCCAGCCCCTCGCGCTGGTAGGCCCCGATCTCGGTCGCAATCCAGATTGGCGCCATGGTGGTCACCGGGGACACATACGCAATACGGATCGTAAGCGGCTTTTCCCCGCTGCGCTCTGCGCCTCGAACATCACCGAAGGTTGAGAAGACCAGGAGCCAAAAGATGCTACAGATCACCGATGCGAATCGACCCATGTTTCCGTTCCTCCATCGCCTTTATGGCTCAGTGCGGAAACCCTGTCAATCGGTGGGGCAGGGGATGATAACCGGGCGCTTTACACCGGCGCCTTCTGAAACGCTCTTGATTTTATACACTAACATAACGTAAATTGGTGTATAGAGTCTAAAGGGGGGTGGCTTATGCATAGGACCAATATCGAGCTGGACGACAAGTTGGTGAAACAGGCGATGAGGCTGTTCGGCAAGAAGACCAAAAAAGAGCTTGTCAATTTTGCCCTTAACGAGCTGATTCGGCGGGAAAGGGCAAAGGGGATCCTGTCGCTGGAAGGCAAGGTTAAATGGGAAGGTGATCTCCGGGAGATGAGGAGGGGGAGATTTGCGGGTATTGATTGACACCTCAGTCTGGATTGATTTCTTCCGCGGCGCGACCTCCCGCGAAAATGCCCTTTTAAAAGACTGCTTGAGCCGGCGCGATCATATCTTTACCGCAGGAGTGATCGTTCAAGAGATCCTCCAAGGAATCAGAGACGATTCCCAGTGCCGTTCAGTCAGAGAATATTTGTTCCTCTTTCCGAAGATTGATTCGGAGTTCTCTGATTACGTGGATGCTGCGGATGTTTACCGGAACTTGAGAAAAAAGGGGCTCACTATCGACAGTCCTGTGGACTGCTTGATTGCTGTGCTGGCTCTCCGCCACCGTCTTTCTCTCCTCCATAAGGATTCCGATTTCATGGTGATATCTCGACATTATCCGCTTGCCATGGTCGGGTAATCTGCCTGGAGGCGGGGAAGAAGTAGAGTTGCGAATGAAAAAAGTTCCCGCGCTGGATTTCCGTAACGTTTCTTATTCTTCCTTCGATGACAAAAAGATTCTGCAGTCGATCCACTGGACGGTCCGGCACGGAGAGCACTGGGCCATTCTGGGTCCGAATGGCTCGGGTAAAACCACGCTCTTAAAGATCGCCTGCGGTTATATCTGGCCGAACGACGGCGGAGTCGTCTACCGAAAAGGCAAGGAGTTGATCGACCTTGGCGAGCTGAGGAAGAGCATCGGCTGGGTCACATCCACGCTCGTGGCCCAAATCCCTCCTCGGGAAACAGCATTGCAGACGGTAGCGTCGGGAAAATTCGCGCAGCTGGGACTTTGGGAGAAGCCCACGAAGAGAGATTACGTCCAGGCCGGAGAATATCTCGACCGGATGGGCTGCTCCCATTTAATGGACCGGGAGTTCGGGACTTTGTCCCAGGGAGAACAGCAGAAGGTCCTCATCGCGCGGGCGCGGATGGCCAAACCTTACCTGATTTTTCTTGACGAGCCCTGCGCCGGGATGGACCCGGGGGCGAGGGAGATCTTTCTCGCCGGGCTAAAAAAGCTGGGCAGGCAGAAAAGGGTTCCCGCGCTCATCTATGTCACGCACCACATCGAAGAGATCCTGCCGCTGTTTAAAAAAACGCTCATCCTGAAGGACGGCATGGTGCTGGATTCGGGAGACAGCAGCAGAATCCTAAAGCGGGATGTCCTGGAAAAGCTATACGGCGTGTCGCTCGGCATAACGAAAAAGAAAGGACGCTACTGGCCGATTATCAAGTAGACACCAGAGAGCGGCCGTTTGTTAGGCGAAGAAAAATCTTGTAGACTATTTAATGACAAAAAATAGGGAGCGGGAAATATGACGGAGAAGGCTGTTTTTGGCGCGGGCTGTTTTTGGGAAGTGGAAGCGGAGTTTCGTAAGGTGAAAGGTGTTGTCTCGACGGCGGTCGGATACTCCGGAGGATGGCTCAAGGGGCCGACTTATGAAGATGTGTGCACGGCCCGGACCGGCCATGCCGAAGTGGTTGAGGTCGAGTATGATCCGGCTGAGGTCGCTTATGATCAACTGCTCGAACTGTTTTGGTCCATCCACGACCCGACGACGCTCAACCGGCAAGGGCCGGACGTCGGCACGCAGTACCGCTCGGCCATTTTTTATCACACGCCGGAGCAGAAGGGTTCGGCCGAGGCGTCAAAAAAGAGGCTTGAGGAGATGGGCCGGTACCAGAGGCCCATCGTGACAGAGATTGCCCCGGCAACGGAGTTCTACCGGGCCGAAGAATATCATCAGCAGTATTTCGACAAGCGCGGGTCATCGGGCCACAAGTTTTGGTAAGAGGCAACCTCGTGGCGCCATCCCGCTTTTTCATTCCCAGGTTCCTTACCTTCCTGTTATTGCTTGCCGGCAGCGCTATCGCTCAGGAAGCGGAGGAGAAGCGCGCCCCGCAGCAGCTCCAGCCCGGGCAGACCATCTCCAGGGAAGTCGCTCCCGCAAAGCTCAACGCCGATCTCATCAGGACGATGACGGCTTACCGGGTGAGTCTTGAGAAGCTGCTTAAGATCCACGAGCAGGAGTTCAAGAAAAAAGCGGGGGAAGTTCAGGAGCGCAGAGGCTTTTACGAGAAGGGGTACATATCAAGATTGGAGCTGGATCAGAGCCAGCGAGAGCTTGCCGGGGCAGAGGCCAAGATAAGGGAGGTGGAGCAGAAGATCGCGGAAACGAAGACCGCGATCGCCGAGGCTGCGATCTTCGAAGAGCTTCTCAGGCTGCCGCCGTTAAGGGCCGGGGAATACCTGGAGCGGGGGGCTTTGATTCGTTATAACGGAAAAGCCGCCTGGTCCGTCGCCGACACCGGCAAGATTCAAAAATTTTTTTCTGAAAAGTTCGGCCGCTTGCTGCCGATCAGCGCTTTGGGCCAGACCCCATTTCATGACCGAATGAGATTTGATCATCATGACGCGGTGGACGTAGCGCTGCATCCGGACAGCTCGGAGGGCAGGGCGCTCATGGCCTACCTGCGCCAGGCGGGCATACCTTATATGGCCTTTCGCAACGGGGTGCCGGGGTCCGCCAGCGGGGCCCACATTCATATCGGCAGACCTTCTCGCAGAGCCGCCCTGCGTTGAGCAGATTATTCTGCCCTTTTTGATTTTGCCAAGCGGTCGAGATCAATGGGAGACCTCGAATGCCTGCCCCAGTCTTAGAAAAACCAGTTTGAATCCAGCCACTTCTCTTTTCAGGCTGCGCCTTGCGGCCTCGGAGTAGATCGTGGTTTGATGGCGGTAATTTTCCGCATGCCGCGCTAGATCCTTTTTCTCGACGCGGTCGGTCTTATAGTCGGCAAGAAAGAGTTGTCCCTCTCTCTCATAGAGCAGGTCGATGACTCCCTCCATGATCCGGCCGTCCCAGGGAATCAACAGGGGGACTTCGCGCCCGAGGATCCGCGAGAAGCTTAGCTCGCGATAGGCTCCGGAAGAAAAGAAGGACGCCAGGATCTCTTCAAGCTCGCGTTGGAGCTGTTCCCGGTTCGCCTGTTGTTTCGGCTCGATCCACCTGTCCAGGAACGGCTCCAGCCGCGCTCGAAACTCCGCTGGATCGTCGCCGAAGTCCCAATTTTCCAGGAAGCGATGCGCCAGCTCTCCGATCAGAAGAGGGAGCTCGGAGGAGACCGGAAGTTTTTCTCTTTCAGGCAGGGCCTCGGTTAGCTCAGCCTCCCGCAGCTTGAGCAGCGTGGGGGTGAGAAAGAGCGGCGTCCGCAGGGCCGATTCGCATTCTCGGGCGCGCTGCTGCCAAAGCCGCGCATAGGGCTGCCAATCCATTTGCAACGGCTCCTCTTGCGCCGTTGTCCGCGCTCTTCCCGGAGGGCTCAGGCTTTCCCGGACGACTTGCAGCTCGATGGTTCCATCGCCCGCGGTGATGAGATGAGATTCGTTTCGGGCCGCGATCTCCTCGTTGAGAGTCTCTTCGAGCAGCGAAAGATAGCTCCCGGCCCGGCTTCTCTCCGCCGGGGCGCAGGAGATCATCAAGTGCTCGCGCGCCCTGGTCATGGCGACGTAGAGCACACGCTTTTGCTCTTCTTCTTCGCGCAGCCGCGCCTTCTCGGCGATGTAGAGTCCGGCCAGGCTCCAGTGCGAT
>MGRY01000103.1:5753-11572 GCA_001799045.1 Deltaproteobacteria bacterium RIFCSPLOWO2_02_56_12
CCAGGCCAGTAGACCAGTCCTGCAAAACCGCCGGCTCTCTATCGCCGGCTTGCTTTAGCACCGTGTGGCATCCCGCCAGAACGACGACCGGGAACTCCAGTCCCTTGGATTTGTGAATGCTGAGAATTCTGATGGCGTCCAGATTCTCTTCCGCGAGGGCACTCTCCGCTTCTTCCTTTATCTCGAGGACACTCGACCCGAACCGGGTGACGACCTCTTTGAGGGTGCTTAATCCTTCTCTTCCCATCAGCTCGGCCTGTTGCCGGAGCTTTTCCAGATTGGCCACCGCCTGCTCCCCATGAAAAGTGGTGGCCGCCAGAAGGCGAACCGGCGCGCTGTCAAAAATGCGGGCGATCGCTTCTCCCACGGGCAGGGTTCGAATCTCCCGGCGAAGCCTCGAAAGAAGCTCATAAAGCTCCTTTACGTTGGAGAACGTCGTCTTCTGGTTTCCCTTAAAGCGCTCCGCCGCCTGGTAATCCAGCAGCCGTTGTCGGTGCAGCTCGTAGATCTCGGCGTCCGTGAGGCCGCCCAGCGGCGAGCGCAGCACTCCTACGAGGGCCAGCTTGTCGTGCGGGTTGTCTATCGCCCGGAGCAGGTTAACGGCGTCGATGATCTCCTGGACGGCATAGAAGTGTCTTTCGCCCTCGACCACGTAATGCAGGCCTCGTCTGCGAAGCGGCTCCAGGTAGTAGTGGACGTCCGTCAACTTTCGCAAGAGTATCGCCACATGCTTCGGTTGAACCACTGTCTTCGTTCCGTTTTCGTCGACAATCTCAGCCTTGCCCAGAACATCTTCCTCGAGCCATCGCGCCAGACTCTCTGCTTCAAGTCTCCGTGCCGTCTCGGTGTCGGGTTTTTCATCTTCACCTCGGACTTTCCGAATGGCCACTTTGCGGAAGGGGAGGGGACTTTGCCCGTCGTCGGTGCTTTTCCTAGGAGCAGGCTCGATCGCGACGTAATCGGGCTGCAGCCCGTCCCTGGGTTGGATCAGCCGATCGAAGACTCCGTTGACGACATCCAGGATCTTTCCATGGCTGCGGAAATTCGCGCTGAGACGGCATTCGATGCCGTTTTGCGCCTTGATGATTTTCTCCACGACTTCGAGATAGGCCTCGATGTCGGCGCGGCGGAAAGCGTAAATGGATTGCTTCGGATCTCCGACGACGAAGATCTTCCCCGGAGTGAGCTTCACCTTTCTCCAATCCTTGGCCTGCCGGCCGATCTCTTCGGCGAGATAGATCAGGATTTCGTACTGGATCGGATCGGTGTCCTGAAACTCGTCAATCAGGATCGCCTGGTAGCGGCGCTTCAGCGCCTCGCGGACCGTGGGGCAATCGCGCACGAGAGTCCGCGCGCGAGCGAGCAGGCCGTCAAAGGAGATCATCCCTTCCCGCGTGAACGCCTCGCGAAAATTCTCCGCGAACGGGATCAGCAGATCGCAAAGGCCCCGGCTCAAAGAGTCGTCCACCTGGCACAGCGCTCTGGCCGCGCGCACGATCTCCTGCGCCTCTGCGACGTCCTCCTCCGGCCATCCTTTGAGCTTTTTGCTGATGTTGCCTGAGAGCGAATCCTGGCCGGATTCGCTCAGCTCGTAGCCGCCGGGATCGCCCGAGCGCAGGAATTTTTGCAGGATCGCATGAGAGGCGCGGACAAGCTTTTCATTGCTCCTCTCTTCCGGGTGCCGCTGCAGGAGCAAAGAGGCCCTCTCCTCAAGCGACTTGAGCCAGGCGAAGATCGGCTGAGGAATTTTTTCGCCGTGCACGATTGTACCGAGCCGCTGGAGATCCACCGTCTCGGAGCAGAGGGAGGAGGCCAGAGCTTTGATCTCGCCCAGGCCGATTTTTTTCAAAACCCCCTTCCACTCTTCCTGCCGGCTGCTCTGGCGCGAGAGCTCCTGGTCCAGCCACACGCCCCACAGCTCGTCGAAAAGCCGCTCGAAGCGCGTTCCGTCGTCTTCGATAAACTGCGGGTCCACGCCGCTTTCCATGGGGTAGAGCCTGAGCAGGGTCGCGGCGAAGCTATGGATAGTGCCGATCTCGCTCCTCTCGACCTGGCGCAAAGCCTCCAGAGCGCGACGATCCAGCCTCTCCTTGGAAAGGTGGTATCTCTCCATGAGGGCGCGAAGCTCTCCGTGGATCTCCTCGTCCTTCGGACTTGCCGGAGCGCTGTCCAATCGCGCCGCGATGTAAGACTCCAGCCGCTCGCGCAGGCGCATTTTCATCTCGTTGGCGGCTTTGTTGGTGAAGGTCAGGGCGACGGTCTGCGTGAGCTTCACTTCCGGATCTCGCATCAAAAGATTTACCAGCCGGTCCACCAGCAGCCGGGTCTTTCCCGTGCCCGCGCCGGCGGTCACCACGATGTTGCGGTCGAAAGTGGTCGCAGCGCGCTCCCGCTCCGGGGCGTCAGGCAACTGTACGGTTATGGCCGTCATCGCCATTCTGCCTTTTTGTCCCTGAGATTCAGATGCGCCCTGCTCTTCGGATCTCTCTCGACTCTCCACATCGTCGGACGGTGATTCCTTCGGCACGCCTCCGAGACCTCGCAGTACCGGCAGTAGTCGTCCGGCTGAATGAAGAAGAAGCCCCGGCGGATCGATTCCACGAGAAAGGCGGCGGTCTCTTTGAGCGCTCCGCCGGACTCTCCGTCCCAAACATCGCCGGGTAAACTCTCGACGACCAGCGGACCCTCGGGCCACTGAGGCGCGAGAAAATAGAACGCGGCGTCGACGGAAGCCCCGGCGCTCTTGAAGGCTTCGGCCTGTTTCTTTCCCAGGAGCAGGTAGAAAGGCGGCTGGAGTCTCAGGCCGCGCAAGGCGGAGCGGAGGAGATCCTTGTCCGCAGACTGTCGGGACTTTGCGGATTTGAGTTTGTAATCGATCACGCGATAATGGTTTTCTTCCGGCTGGTAATCGATGCGGTCCATGCGCCCGCGGATCGTGAGCCCGCCCAAAGGGCTCGGCCAGCTCTCCGGCAGCCGGACAACAGCGTCACACTCCAGGACGCAAGGCCGATGTCCGGACTCGTGAAGCTCTTCGAGATCTTGTGCAACCGCCCGTTCGAGGAGCGTCGCGACCCCTTCGCGGAGGATTTCCCAGGCGAGCGGATAGCCGACGGGATTGTTCAGCTCGAAATCGAGAAAGACCCTTTGCGTCACGGCTTGGAGGATCGCCGCTGCCTGCCCTGAGCCTGCCGAATGGGTGTCCAGCGATTTTTCCTTCGAGAGAAAAAACTTGCGGTCGATGAGCTCCTGGTAAAATGATTTCAGAATCGAATGAACGATCTGTCCCACATCGGCGGCGCCGGGACCCGAAACATCTTCGGGCCGTTCGAGCCGCTCCAGGCCGAGCAGAGTTCGGGCGAAGAACTGGAAGGGACAGCGGGCGTAGCCTTCCAACGAAGTCGGAGAGATTCCTTCTTCGACGACCCGCGCCCAATAATCCAGGACAGGGCCCACGACTCCGTCGTGTTCGGCGAGACGGTCCGTGATCGCTTCCAGCCGCCGGATCGCTTCGCTGCCGCGCATGTAGAGGAAAGGCGACGGCAAACAGAGATTTACGAGAGGCGTGGGGTCCTTCGACGTCAGAATCATCCGGATCGCCAGCTCCTGAGGGGGCAGCAGATCTTTACAGCTGAAAGGCCCGAGAGATGCTTTTTCCACTTCGCCGCGGGGAATGACGATCTTTGTGATTTTTCCTTCGCCCATAGCGCGGCAGAGCTCTTCGAGGTACCATGAAGGCGCGAGCGGTTTCCCGCTCTGGTCGTTTCTCTGGTGGAGACAGTAAAGCCTTTCTTTGGTTGCTCCGACGAGCAAGGTAAAGAGCAGCCTTTCTTCATCGAAGCCGCCGAGCTTGGTCGCGACTTTGTAGCCCAGCACCGTCTCAAACAACTGTCGCTCCCGGTCGCGCAGAAAGGCGTCTTCGCGGATCGTTCGGGGAAAGAGCCCTTCGTTGAGGCCGATGATGAAGAGCGCGCGGAAAGAAGTTCCTCTGGCCGCCATCGCGTCCAGAACCGCCACTCCTCTGACGTTTCGGTTCGCGAAGGGGACAGAGGCGCGCTCGAGCCAATGCTGATAGGTCTCGAGAAAATGGATCAGCGAAACCTTTTCGCCGACGGCATCCAACGCGGAAAGCCGCTCAAGAACTTCCCCGATCGTTTCCGCCGCTGACCGGCCGGAGGAGCTTTGAGGCTGCGAATCCATGCTCAGCCACTTTTTTTGTAACTCTTGCCACATTTCCACGTAACGGCTCCACGAGGCCTCTTTCGGCAGACTCTCCAGATCGCCGTGAAGCTCGGTGAAAAGTTGCCATAGAACCTGGACCTGATTTGCCGGAACAGCGAACTTCTTGGGCTCGCTCTCTTCATCCGAGCCCTCTGCCAGCACGACGTCCCGAACGAGATGCTTTTCCAGCCGCCGCCATTCATCAATCCCTTTGCTGATGCCCAGCCGGCGCGTGGCAAGGTCCCACAGATCGGGCCGCGGCACGATTCTCTGTGGAGCCGAAGAGAGGCGGTTGAAGAAAGGAGAATCAACCAGATCTATGACGTGAGAACGGAGGTAGCCCCTGAGAGGGAGGTTGATGAGGAGAAGCGTCGCCTTGGCCAAGGGATGCTGGACGAGCGGCTCCTCTGCGGAGGCGGCCATGGGAATGAAATGGCGGGAGAAGATTTCCTTGATCCATGGAAGGTAGGGTTCCAGAGTGCGGCCCGCCACTCCGATCTGATCGAAGGAGAATTTATCCTCGGAGACGAGCCTTAGAATTTCTTTTGCCACGGCGTCGATCTCTTCGCGAACGCTGAAGCAACTGAAAATCGTAACCGGAAAATCATCGATCGGTCGGCGCGGCTTGTCCGTCTCCTCGGCGAAGAGCGGAAGGAGCGAAGTGTGCGCCGCCCTGCGCTCCGGTTCTGCGGCCAGGTTGCGGGTTTGCGCCTCGCCGTCAGCCAGACCGTGCACGTATCTTTCATAAAAGCGTTCGGCGAAAGTCCAGGCCGGATGTTGGGGTCTCTCGTGAACGAGCGGAAAGAAGAGGGTTGTTGGATATTGGCGCGCCACGGACTGGAAAAGATCGAGCTGCACTTGGGTCAAGTCGTAGAAGCCATAGTAGAAGATGCGATTGAACTGCTTCAGGTAGATCGATGAAGACGCCTGCTCCAGGGCCATGAGATCCAAATCCGCATAGTCCCGCAGGTTCCATTTTTCACAGCAAGAGAGGAATGACTGAAAAAGGGTCAAAAGTTTCTCGACGCCCTCCGTAGCTTCTTCAAAAAGATCGCCTCTCACGGCTTCGAGGGCCACAGAGGGATTGACCACGCCGTCCTTCAGGTCCCTGAGAGTTTGCCACAGGGCGGCTGAGCCCCCCGCTTTCTCTTCGAGGCCGACGAATGGCTCGGTGCCGGGCAGTTTCATGCGGATGATCTGCCGCAGTATCTCCTCAAGGAGAGAGTTGTCCTGGAGGGGTTGAGCCTGCGCGCCGTGACGTTCCTCCAAAAGACGGAGAGAGAGCTGATAGAAAGTCAGAATGTGAAGGTTCAACAAACTCAGGCCGCGCTCTTGAGCCAGGAGCACTTTAAGCCGCCGCCTGAGCGAATCGGAGGGGACCAGAATCAAAAGCGGAGAGAGGGGAGAGTCCTTTTTGTGGCCGAGGATTTCCTCCACCAAGGCGTCCTCGAGATAGGGATGGAATGGACCTAGGACAGTTTGCATAGAAAACCCACACGCCGAGATTACCATAACCCTCCTTGGGGTCAAAGATTTTTAAGTTGCAAATCCAAAGACAAAGTTTTAAACAGGGAACGGTATTCTTTCCCTTTTCCATGTTT
>MGRY01000104.1 GCA_001799045.1 Deltaproteobacteria bacterium RIFCSPLOWO2_02_56_12
CCGTATAACCCTTGATCATCTCCTTACACGCCAAAAGAATCGCCGCATGTTGCTCCTCCTGCACCCCCATCTCCCACCAAAAATCCCTCAGCTCAGGATGATGCAAAAAAAGATGTGAAAAACGAAAATAGACCTTCCCTACCAAGCGCTCTATCTCCGCAAAACCCCCTAGAGGGTCAAATTGAGCCTCCATAACCATTGAATGAATGGACCTTTTTGGCTAATTTCTTATATCCTCTCATTTCTTTGTTTTCAAGCCGAACGAATGATTGCTTTCCGTTCCTGAAAATAAGAAAGTCAATCTAGATTTTCTCAATTTTAGTTTTTTTCTCCTCCTAGGGCCGCCATGCAAGGGGCAAATGCTGGCATAAAAATTGCGTTTCTCTCCGTTCTCATATAGTATTTTTTATTTACCTTCTGCCTACGAACAATAAAGCGACAAGGGGAGGAAGACTGGATTAAACATGACCTACTACAGAGACTTGAGAGAATTCTTGGGGGAGTTGGAAAAAGCCGGCAAGCTTGCGCGCATCCGCCGTGCGATCAACAAGGACACCGAATTGCATCCTCTGGTGCGATGGCAGTTTCGCGGTCTGGAGGAGCCGGAGCGTTTCGGCTTTCTCTTTGAAAAGCTAACGGGAATCCACGGGGAAAGTTATAATGGTTCTTTGGCCTCCACCGTCATCGCTCCTTGCCTGGAGGTCTATGCGCTAGCGCTCAAGTGTGCGCCCAATCGTCAGGCTATCAATGACCGATGGGCCGCAGCCTTCCGTCATCCTATACCCCCGGTCAGTGTTCAAAAGGCGCCGGTTAAGGAGGAGATCCACGTTGGGGAAGGGCTACTTGCCCACGGCGGGCTCGGGGAGTTTCCCATCCCGATGACCGGAAATGGGTGGGAGGCCTTGCCGCGTCTTACCGGCTGCTGCTGGTTCAGCAAGGACCCGGAGACTGGAGAGGTCAATGTGGGGACCTACAATGGTGTCTATCTGGGTCCTGCCGAGAGCTGCGCTCGCGTTTCCCCACGGGGCCACATGAGAATCCATTGGCAAAAGTGCCAGGCAAAGGGGAAGCCTCTTCAGGTAGCCGCCGTGATCGGTCCGTCTCCCGCACTGGTAATGACCAGCATCACGGAGATCCCCTATGGGGTATCCGAGCTCGAGGTAGCGGGGGGACTCGCCGGCGAGCCAATCGAGATTATCCGGTGTGAGACGGTGGATCTGGAGGTGCCGGCAAATGCAGAGATCGTTCTCGAAGGTGAAATCCCTCCCGACTATATCCTCCCGGACCCGGCAAGCGGCGAGCACACCGGCTATACCTTCGTGGACCGCACCGCATTGCCCTTTCACATCCGCTGCATCACCCATCGAAAAAATCCCATATGGCACGATCTCGTGGATCAGTTTCCTCCCAGCGAGTCGAGCGTTATGGGAAACCTCAATCGCGAAGCCAACATGCTGAACTTTCTCCGCAATGCCTGTGGCATCCCTTATGTTAAGGATGTTGCCTTCCACCACTGCGGCGGTTCGCGCCGATTTTGTGTCATCAGGTTGCAACGCTTAGGTGCGACGAGCATCCCGAACCGAAACGTCTGGCATGCCCTGCAGGCATCGCTCGCGGTCTCCACCGAATGGCCCAAGATTACCATTGCGGTGGATGAGGATATCGACCCGTGGGATTTGGAGTCGGTTTTCTGGGCAGTTTCCTTCTCTTATCAGCCGCACCGGGATACTCATATTGTCCTCGGTCGGGGCGCGACTGCGGATCAATCCGGCGGCCCGCGCACCCTGCCCCTCGATGAGCAAGAATATCCCCGGAGCCGCACCGGGCCTCAGGGAAATTCTTCGATCCTCATCGATGCAACCCGCAAGTGGCCCTACACTCCCACCTCCCTGCCCAAGCGGGAATACATGGATCGGGCCAAAGAGATCTGGGAGGAGCTGGGCCTGCCGCGCTTAAGACCACGCGAGCCGTGGTATGGTATTTCGCTCGGTGAATGGCCGGAGGAATACCAACGCCATGCAGAAATGGGCGAACGGGGCGAATTCGATAAAATCGCCGCGGAGATTTTGCAGCAGAAAAAAAAGGTCTGAAGATGAAAAGAAAAAAATCAACCGTAGCAGAACTGGCTCAGCTGACCGGGAAGAAGCGCAGAGAAAATCTCATCCGAGGGGCCAGGGAAGAAGGAAAAATAATATTTTATACCTCTACGGCCCCGGAGGATATCCAGTCCCTGCTGCTCGCCTTCGGCATGCATTACCCGTTCATTCAGACGGAAATGGTCCGGGATAAGGGTACCGTGCTGCGGGAGCGCATCATACAGGAGTATCGAGATGGCGGGTCACCCGCGGATGTCATTGAACTCAGCGATATCAATCTGGGGAAGTTAAAGCAGCGGGGATTAATCCGCTCCTATCTATCGCCCGAGGCCAAACCTTATCCTGATAGGCTGCGCGAAAGCGAAAGCTGCTGGGTGGCTGAACAGAGAAACTTTCTGGTCCTTGCCTGGAATACCCGCCTGCTCGAGGAAGCCCTCATCCCTGATAGCTATGACGGTCTCCTTAATCCGAGGCTTCAAGGCAAGATCGTTGTCGAAGCGCACGATGCCTCCTGGATGGCGGCCCTGACGGCTCACTGGGGAGAGAAAAGGGGGATCGACTTTTTCCGCTCCCTCGGTCCCCAACTGGGGGGCGTGCGTACCGGCCACCAGATTATCGCCGAGCAGATTGCCGCCGGCAGCGTCGTCCTATCTCCTACCATTCACAGCAACAATTCTGAGTGGTTGAAGCGACGGGGCCTGCCGATCGATTGGCGTCCCTTGAGCCCCGTGGTGACTGAGCTCGTCGGGGCCGCGCTCCCGGTGGATCCTCCTCATCCGCACGCCGCCCTGCTCCTGATCGATTTTATTCTATCAATCGAAGGGCAGAAGATCCTTCGGCTGTGGAAGCGGGTCCCGTGCCACCCGGGCGTAGAGGCTGATCCCCCCTATATGAATAGTGGTTTCGACTCCATCCTCGTAGATGCCAAGTCGTTTTTGGCAAGGGAGAGTGACCTGGAAAAGCTCTGGCATGAGCTGATCCTCGCCCACTCCGGACAATAAGTGAGAGACTACAGCTCGGGAGCCAATGAGTAGCACAATGGACGCGTTGTCAACTTCCACCCGATCCGTTCCGAGCGGGGAGGATATCCGGATTCCCAGCGTCTGCAAGATGTGCGGCAACGGGTGCGGAATATTGATTCACCGCGTCAACGGCGTGGTGGTCAAGATAGACGGAAACCCGGACAACCCGCACAATTTCGGCAAGCTCTGCGCCAAGGGGCTCTCCGGGATCATGGCGCTCTATGACCCCAACCGCCTGCGTAGCTGCTTGCACCGTACCAACCCACGCAAAGGTCCCGGTCAGGATCCGGGTTGGAAAGAAGTAAGCTGGGAAGAGGCGCTAGAAGAGGTCGCGACCCGCATGCGTAAGATCAAGGCCGACGATCCTCGAAAGCTAATGTTTGTCAACGGCATCACAGAGATCGAGATGTCTCGACAGGTCGGGGCGGCTTTTGGCGAGTCCTTTCGCACCCCCAACTATACCACTGGTGTTTCCTTCGGAACCCATACGCGGGTTTCTTTTTTGAACACCGGTTCGATGCACAGCGAACCTGACTTCGACTACTGTCGCCTGCTCATTTTGTTCGGGTCGCAAAAAGGATCTATCAGCGGGCATGACACTATGAAGAGCGCCATGGGCATGGCCGACGCCCGGGAGCGCGGCATGAAAGTGGTGGTCTTCGACCCCCTGTGCACCCCGACCGCCTCCAAGGCGGACGAATGGATCCCGCTCATACCCGGTACCGACGGCGCGGTGGCGCTGTCTCTTTTACACGTGCTGCTTAACGAACTCGGCATCATGGACCGGATATTTCTCAAGCAGCAGACCAATGGTCCGTACCTGGTTGGGCCATCCGGGCACTACCTGCGCCATGCGAAATCGGGCAAACCGCTGGTGTGGGACGTAACGGATCGAATGGCCAAGGCCTATGACGATCCTGGCCTGGCGGAACCGGCATTAACCGGCGAGTTTGAGATCGACGGCCAGACCTGGCGTCCGGCCTTAGACCTGCTCCGGCTGCACGTCGGCAAATTTCCACCGGAGCGCGTGGAAACAATTTCCACAGTGCCGGCTGACACGCTGCGTCGACTGGCCCGGGAATTTGGCGAGAGCGCACAAATCGGCGCCACCATGTCGGTCGACGGCGTCCCGATGCCGCTGCGTCCGGTATGTTCCTTCGCCGACAGCCGCGGCTCCACCTGCCATACCCAGGGAGTCTGGACCGGCACTGCCATTCAACTGCTCAACGTTATGGTGGGATCTGTGGATGTCCCTGGAGGATCCATCAGCACCAGCATCGTCGGACCCGGGGAAAAACTGCGGGTCACGGAAAGTCCGGACGGCATGATCCTGTTCGGCGGCGGGCGGCCGGGGGGAGAGGCGCAGTACCCGGGCCAGCGGCCCCGTGCCCCGGAGACGGTGGAGCTTCACGAGCTTTTCCCCGTTGGCAAGCAGCCGCGCCCGATGCTTGGCCTGGCCCTGCTCGACTATCCTGAGTTGATCCCCTACCAACTGGAGATGTTAATTATTCTGGGAAGCAACGTTGTGATGAGCGGCGCTGATCCCAGGCGCATGGTCGAAGCCCTTCAAAGAGTTCCATTTATCGTCGCTCTCGGTGACAGATTGGATGAGACGCTCGAGTGCGCCGACTTGATATTTCCTACCGCCCAAGGCCTGGAACGCCTCGACTTCCCGGTGAACCGCCTGGAGGGTTGGGTCACCGGCCGTCACTGGTATTTCACCGCGCGGCTGCCTGCTGTCGAGCCACCGCCGGGCGTTCGGCACACCGTAGACATCTTCATGGAATGGGCCGACCGGATCGGCTTGCTGCCGGAGATAAACCAGCGACTCAATGCGCAGCTGGGGTTCTCCGAGAGCCAGAGGCTGGAGGCCGACCGTCGTTACTCAAACACGGAGATTGTCGAACGTCGCATGCGGTCGATGTTCGGCGCAGACCACGACATCAGCTGGTTCCAAAAGAACGGACTGGTGGCCTGGGAGCGGAGCCTGGCGGAGCGCTATCCGCGAGCGGTGCTTAAGCTGCCGCGTGTCCCAGTCTACTTTCCCGACATATTGGAGCGCGGTCAAGAGCTCAAGGAGGTACTGGACCGGCTGGGCCTGAACTGGGACCTGTCAAGCTACCAGCCGGTACCTGTCTGGTATGGATGTTGGAGCCACCAGACGCGCCGCCCTGAACAGCTCTTCGCCGTCAACTACAAGCTGCCGTTTCAGACCTCAACGACCACGCAATACAACCCATGGCTTGCCGAGCTTTCGGAGCGTCATCCGCTGGCCCTGTATGCTGCGCTGAACAGCCAGACGGCCCGCCGCCTGGGCATCGTCGATGAAGAGGAAGTCGAAATCGTCGGCGTCAATGGGTATACTGCGCGTGGTGTGGTGCGCGTCTCGGAATGCGTTCATCCCGACGTAGTCGCCATCGCCTCCTGCTTTGGCCACTGGTCGCGAGGGCAAACCGTCACAGCACGTCAAGGCTTAAACTTTAACTCGTTCATTCCCTTGAACATTCGCGGAATGGAGATGCTATCCGGCGACTACGACCATTGCGCCCTGGTTACCGTTCGAAAACTAGTGTAGTGAGTCATAAGTCTCTTTACTTTGATTGTCATTCTGAGCGAAGCGAAGAATCTCGCCTTTTCAAATACATGAGACCCTTCACTTCGTTCAGGGTGACACGTAAAAAA